>CAJZJP010000041.1:0-6147 GCA_916050095.1 uncultured Atopobium sp. | reverse complement strand
CGCCCAGTCCGGCGCACGAGCTCCTGAATGAAGGTGGTTTTACCAGCTCCAAGAAAGCCTGATACAACAAGGATTTTCATGAATACAACCGCTTCCTAAACTCCGTTGGCGCCCACCAACACAAAAAGCTGGCGAGAAAACCGAACTTCTCGCCAGCTTAAACGAACTAAATCACGCTACCTGATTGGTTACCTAGTCGATAACAACAACTGGCTTGATGAGGTCAGCTGGCTTATCACGCATGGTGAAGAGAGCCTCCTCGAGGTGCTCCCAGCCGTGATAGAGGTGAGTAACCTCTGGGTGAAGGTCAAGACGGCCAGAAGTGACCAGGCTGGAGAGCTTCTCCATGCGCAGACGGCCGCCAGGCATGAGGCCGCCACGGATGTCCTTGTGGCCCATACCAACGCCCCACTCGACGCGAGGAATGTTGACGTAGTCGCCGGAACCGAGGTAGTTGACGTTACCAATCTTTCCGCCAGGCTTGAGTGCCTTGACAGCGTCCTCGAAGGTCTCGCAACCGCCGCCGTCGACGCAGACGCGGTCAACGCCCTTGCCACCGGTGAGCTCCATGACCTGCTCCCAGATTGGGCCGTCCTTGTAGGAGATGAAGTCGGTTGCGCCGTAGCCCTTAGCTGCCTCAACGCAGACTGGACGGGTACCAACAGCAATGATGCGAGAAGCACCGTGGAGTGCAGCACCAGCAACGGACATAAGGCCGACAGGTCCAATGCCGATGACCAGGACGGTGTCGCCGAACTCAACGCCAGCAAGCTCAACTGCGTGGAAGCCAGTTGGAACCATGTCGGAAAGGATGCAGGCGTCTGCAGGATCCATGCCCTCTGGCATGTGAGCGAGGTTGCCGTCAGCGTCGTTTACATGGAAGTACTCGGAGAAGACGCCGTCCTTGAAGTTGGAGAATTTCCAGCCAGCAAGCATGCCACCGGAGTGCATGGAGTAGCCGGCCTGAGCCTCAAGGGAGTTCCAGTCTGGAGTAATTGCAGGAACGAGGACGCGGTCGCCAGGCTTGAAGTCCTTGACGCACTCGCCAACCTCGACAACCTCTGCGGAGCACTCATGACCAAGAATCATGTTGTGGCGGTCGCCGATTGCGCCCTCCCACAGAGTGTGAATGTCAGATGTACAAATTGCGACCGCAAGTGGCTTGCAGATTGCGTCAAGAGGACCACACTTTGGTGTCTCCTTCTCAATCCAGCCGGACTCGCCGATCTTGAGCATTGCATAACCCTTCATAAAACCCTCCTAAAATCTGTGTTTCTGCAGTTGAAACACTACCTACCTCGTGGAGGAGCACGCCTTTTGCGTGACACTGACGAGGCTAATAAACGTTTTTGCGAAAGCTCGCGTGCACGAGCAATCAACCGCGATCACTCGCAAGCACTCGCGATCACCCGCAAGCACCCGCGATTACTCGCGAAGTACATTTTCAAGTACTTTTTTGCGCAAAGCTAGAACGAAACCGTGAAAGGTTGAGCAGACTTTCATGAATTTTAGCCTGACGAGAAATGCGGTTTGCAAATATCCGATATTTGCGCACGTAGACAATGCGTACGCTAACATACCGCTCAACAAACCCCCGACCGATGCGAAACAACGCTTATCGGCGAACGGTAACCGTTCACCGAATCAAATGGGCAACTGTCCACTTTTGTGTTGTATGCAAACGATGCCGAATGGTATAGGTCGGCGCTTTGTTAGAATTCTGGCAGACGGGTTTCTCGCCACATGAGTTACTTTACGAGGTGCTTTAGCGAGAAAACCAGCGCTCACGGAAGGAATTTACATGCCTATTGATAGCCTGTTTGGAGACGCTGGCGCTAGCCTTGACTGGCAATACATAATCTCATACGCCATCCTGCTGGCTCCGGCAGTTATTCCGGGTGTGCTATTTGTTTACTCTTTTATCAAAGAACCTCGACAGTTCCGCAACGCGCTTTTTTTATTTGCGACTCTTGCGTGGTCCTCGATTCTTCTAGTGCTAAGGCTGAACAACTTTATCCTTGGACTAATTCTGGTTACTCTTGTACTGCTGACACCATTTCTGACCATTGGTTTCTTGCTGATCAACACCATAGTTGTGGTAAGAAATAACGGATTTTCACTGACGTCGATGCTTCCGTTTTTGATGGCCGGATTCCTTGTTCTGCTGATTGCGTCGCCGACCATCGTGAATTATTTTGACCCGGACGTTCGACACATTATTGTCTTTGTGCTGGGACTTTTTACGCTCGAGGGCCTGTGGTTCTCGTTTACCTTTATGGCTTTGCTGTTCTATTCGTGGGTGTATCGTTTGCTTCCCCGCCGACGCCAATACGATTACATCATTATTCACGGCGCCGGACTTGACGGTCCGCGACCAACTCCGCTGCTTGCAGGCAGGATTGATAAGGCGCTTGAGCTGTGGAAGAGGCAGCATCAGCACGGAAAGTTTGTTGTTTCTGGAGGTCAAGGTGCTGATGAGGTGGTCTCCGAAGCTCAGGCTATGCGCGATTATCTTCTGGATAAGGGCGTTCCAGTCGAGGCAATCCTTATGGAAGACAAGTCCACTACTACCTGGGAAAATCTTAGGTACTCGCTAGCCATTATCAACGCTGATCGAGCAACGAGTGTCGGCGCCACAAGTGCGGCCACCGTCGCAAGCAGGGACGTCACAACAGCAGCCAGCGACGCGTCGAGCAGCGACGCGAGCGGAACCGTCGCCTCGAACGGCGACTTTACCACCGCGGTTGTTACCAGCGATTTCCACGTTTTCCGTTGCGCCGAATACGCCCACAACCTGGGCATTAAGGCAGATGGTATCGGTTCGCACACCAAAGGCTGGTACTGGCCCACGGCGTTTATCCGCGAGTTTATCGCAATCACCAAAGCGCACATCTGGCCCTACCTGGTCATTGGCAGTCTGTACACGGTAATCAACGTGCTCAACTACGCGTTCTTCTACCTGGGAATTGTGTAATCTAGGGGCACTCAATTTTTGCTCCGCGCCTGATTTTCTCCGCGCCTGATTTCTTAAAAGAATCTGTAAAATTTGCCTGAAAATATCAAAGAATCTGTGGATTTGCCTGATTTCATCAAAGAATCTGTATCCAAAATACAGAATCTTTGCACTTTTCAGGCTCGCTTTTCAGGCTCGCTTTCCAGGCAGAGATTAAAGTGCGTCCGAGTTCGCCCTTCCAGGGAGCCTGATTTTCTCGCCATGTCTGAACGATTTGCCGGAAAAGTATGCCAAGTCTGAGCTATTTGCCGGTTTTTATCGCCATGTCTGAGTAAATTTACACAGACTTCATGCACTTTTCAGGCACGCAATTCCAAGCCTCGCCGATAGAGCTCACGAATCACCGCAGAAACCATGTGTTATCTGCGCCAAGTCAAGCTAGAGCCGCAAAACCGTATATACTCGAATGAAGCGTTATCTGGCGAGAAGCCCCGTGTGCTCGGAACCCTCGTGGACCCGCTGCTCGTCGCGGACCCGCTGCTCGTCGCGGATCCGCCGCTCATCGCGGACCCGCTGCTCGACGCCCGCCGCGGGCTCGCCGTCGTTGCCACCTACGACCAGGAAGGAAGCCTGTGGAGACATTCGAATTTGTGCTCATTGTTTTAACCTGCGTCGCGGCTTCCTCGGTTATCGACAAGTTTGTCAACGTCTCCATCCCCGTTATCCAGGTTGTTATCGGCCTGCTGGTCGCGCTCGTTTTGCCCAGCGTCCAGGAGGTTCATCTGGAATCCGAGCTCTTTATGCTGCTCTTCATTGCCCCACTCCTGTTCAACGAGACGAGAGAAACCAACATTCGTGCACTTCTCCTCAACCTGAACAGTATTTTGTCGCTGGCGATTGCTCTGGTAGTTGTCAGCGTGCTTTCGGTCGGCTACGCCCTTCACCTCATGGTCCCCTCAATTCCTCTAGCTGCGGCGTTTGCGCTGGCCTCAGCCCTGGGGCCAACCGATGCAGCCACCGTCACCGCGCTTAAGTCCAACATCCACCTGACCCATCGCCAACAGACGCTTCTCTCCGGAGAGTCCCTAATCAACGACGCATCCGGCGTCGTTGCATTCCAATTCTCCGTAGCTGCGGCTGTAACGGGTGCGTTCTCGCTGGTAGACGCAACGGGATCTTTCACGGTGCTTTTTGTAGGCGGCGTGGCAATGGGAATTGTCACTGGCTTTGCCTTCTCTGCCATCAACGCAATGCTTGGCAGGTTGGGTTACGAGGACACCGTCGCAAACGTTCTCTATGAAGTACTGACGCCGTTTCTTGTCTATCTTCTTGCCGAAACCTTCCACGTTTCTGGCGTACTTGCTGTTGTAGCAGCTGGCTTGGTGATTGCACTCCCTCGAAGGCAGAGCAATAAAGCGCTGTTCGCACGGCAAAAACTGGTCTCGGATTCCACGTGGAAAGTCATCAGCTTCCTCATCAACGGTACCATCTTTGTCTTCCTAGGAATGCAGCTCCCCCTTGCCGTGCTTCCTGGCACCAACGGCGGCCTTAATATCCTGCAGATTCTAGGAATTGTCGTCGTGATTACCCTGTTTATGCACGGTGTCCGCTTTGCGTGGCTCTACGCGCTGGAAACTTACAAACTCCACAAAGGCGGCCATCTCTGCACCGGAAAAGACGCTGTCGACAGCGAGAATGACCTCGCAGGTAGCAGTTTCGACGCAGGTAGCAGCTTCGACGGCGAGAAACCCGACCAAACGTTCGCTGAACTGGGCTCGGAGCAAACCTCGGAGCAGATCGCTGACCAGCCCAAACCCACGTGCTCCATAAAGCCCATCTCAATCACGTCGGCCGAGATCATCAAGAACGTGCTGGTTACCACTATTGCAGGAGCAAAAGGTGCGGTAACGTTGTCGATTATCCTTACCTTGCCTCTCACAACCCAGTCCGGAGCAGCGTTTCCGCAGAGGGATTTGCTGATCACCATCGCTGCCGGCGTTATTCTCGCCACGTTGCTTTTAGCGGACAATCTGTTACCCGTGCTATCAAAGTCCCCTGAAGCAGACTCTGACCTGCCCGAACGTCTCCACGAAGGAGAGATTGCCGTTCTTGAGGCAACTCTTGGCGAGCTCAGGAGCATGTTGCAGTCAGAAAACGCCAAAGCAAAGTATCTACCTGCGCTTCGTTTGGCTATCACGCGCTATACCAACCGCTTGTTTGCCTCTCGTATCACTGTCCCTGGCTCGGGCGAACTTGTCAAAAAGCTGGTCCTTCACGAGACAGAAGTCCAGCAGAAATGCCTTGAGGAGCTACGCGAGCGCCATATTAAAACGCATAACCCCATTCCGTGGGATCAAATTGTCGATGACATTTCTTCAATCCGCAGGTCAGTAGGCTATTACGGACCCATCGCAAACATTGCTGCAACAACAAACCACCGCTCGCGAATTGCCGTTGCCCTTCACGAGCTTAAGCTGGCAGCGCAACGCATCATCGACGGCGAAATCAGGCACCTTGAGGACGCAGACCAGTCCTACTACCAGGCGTGTTTGTACGCACTTGAGATGGAATACGCAGAGCTTGATGACCTAGAACGCATTGCTAATGGTGACGATGAGGAGCTGGCGGTCATCGCATCTAATCTGATGATTGACCACGAGTCAACAATTGAGTCCATCTGGGGCCGCATCAATATCAATGATGAGCATGACTCCAGCACCACCCAAGTCTCCTACCTGCTGCCTTACAACCTGAGCTCACACAAGATGTCGCCTCACTTTAGGCAGCAGATTGCGGACGCTCGAAAGTACGCCGACGACGTGGCAGAAAACGCGCTGCGTATTGAGCTGGACCAGATTTCGCGCCTGCAGTTTGAGGGCGTCATCGACCGCGAGGTTGCCGCTCACCTGCGCGAAAACGTCTACTACCTGCAAATGACGTTTAGTGAGTAGCATGAGCGCTATACCAGACACGCACCCCAGCGCCGACACTGCTGCGCACCCCGCCAACCCCGTGGCGAGAAAAACGATCATCTCCGGACTTTCTATCTACACACAGATGTCCTCTGTAGCTGGAGCGCCTGTTATCTACCTCTTGGGAGACATGGCCGACAACTCCCCCGTTCAGGTACCTGCAGGCGTCAGCCTAGTGAACGTTGGCGTTGACCTGTGGGAAGAGAACTTCTCGCCCTGGTG
>CAJZJP010000040.1:0-6648 GCA_916050095.1 uncultured Atopobium sp. | reverse complement strand
ACTGAGTTCAAGAACGCATCTGTCTCTCTGACTACTTCTGGAACCATCGGAGATCAAATTCAGGTTTCTGGAACGGTTGATGTAACCAATGCAAGTCTGGATGCTCATTCTGCTTCTAGCACGTCCCTCAGCACAGCTCAAAAACCACAGTTGAAAGTTACTTTTGATATTGCTGATAACAGCGTGGTAGCCCAGCTTATTTCCACCCACACGGAAAACGGTCAGACCGTCACCTTTACTGATACCTACCAGCTCTCCAAAGAGTAAAAATAATCCCGTCAGGCCGAGTCTTTCCTGACGGGATTTCTATCATCAAATTACGAGAAGTACAAAGGCTTGTTACTGCACCTTGTCTTCTTCCTTATCTGTGGCCTCTTCGTCGTTCTTCTCGCCCTTATGCATGCGTCCACGAACAATCCCCACAATTGTTGGGATGATTGAGACCGCAACAATTCCTACAATCAGCAGCTCAAAATGCTCCTGAACTACAGGGATGCCGCCAAAGAAATAGCCAAGCAGCACAAACATCGTGGACCAGGTTAGGCCGCCCAGAATGTTATAGATGCCAAAGTTGCGCCAGTGCATACCGCCCATACCCGCAATAAAAGGTACAAATGTGCGGATAAAGGGGAAAAAGCGCCCTAAGAAAATTGCCAGATGACCGTGCTTGTCCAAAAACTTCTGGGTCTTTTCAAGATGCTCTGGAGTGAGTGCTTTAACTTTTCCAGAAGCAATGATTTTTTGACCAAAGAAATGGCCAATCATAAAGTTCATCTGGTCGCCAAGAATTGCGGCAGCCCACGTAATAACAAGCAGCAAAACAATATTAAAGCCACCGTTGTGGGCAAAAAATCCTGCTGCAAAAAGCAGAGAATCACCTGGTAAAAATGGGAAAAAGACTACGCCGGTCTCAATAAAAACAATCAGAAAAACAAAACCGTACGCAGCAAGAGGGCCTGTGGCAATCATTGAAGCAATAAATGCGCGAGGATCTCTAAGCAGCTCAATGATGTAGTTTACAAAACCCATCGAAGTCCAATCGTCGTGACAAATGTCGCGGCAAACACACTATACGCCTAAGAAAAGCGCACTGAGTGGGAACGGATGCCCGCGAGTGACCCCTTATGGCTGCTGTCTCCCGACCCTGACCAGGTTCGAGGTGTCACGTCATCCGCACCCGCTCAATGCGCTGTAGATACTCTACCCTATTAGAGAAATCTTTGCACAGATCGTATCGCTTCTATGCATTTTTTGATGAATTTTTTTCAATTGCTTTGATGATCTTCTCGACGTTCTTTTTTCCTCTTGAGATACCTACATGCAAAATTCCAGCTATAGGAACAGATATGACGAGAAGAACTATGCCGCCCACAAGCACAGCCGTTGCCATAGAACTTGTAGAGAGACTCCCGTACACGCTGAGATATATAAGCCATGCTCCAATTGCGATGCCAGAATAAGCGCCTCTTCTATAAACGCTTAGTGTTCCAAGAGCTTTTGTCTGCATACGAGCCTCGACAACCAAAGGGTTATCCTCGTGTGAATGAGAAGCTGCTCCTACATAGTTTTTCTTGCTCATAAAAACTCTCAATCAAAAGTGGCATCGCCGTATGACGATGCCACTTTATTACGTTTGTCTTTTCTGCGCCAGACAGGATTTTGCGCAAAAAATTAGTAAGACAGACCTGGGTTGAAGACGCCAATAACAACGCCAACAAGTGCTACAACAACAAGAATAAGCATAACAACCGTTGGGCTGAGCTTCTTCTTAGTCATCAACCACCAGCAAAGGTATACAAACAGAAGGTTCAATACCTTAGGGAAGATGCCATTAAGTGTTGTCTGAATGTCAACACCAGCAATATTCAGAGAAGTTGTGACGTTAATCCATGTAGCAGCAACAGAGCCAATGACCATAGTGCCAATCATAACAATGGAGCTACGGAGAGCCTCGGACTCAGGACCAACAAGTGCCTCAACAGCAGAAGAGCCCAGGCTATAGCCCTGGTCGTAAGCAAACTTCATACCGAAGTACATAATGAGGTTCCAGACCACAACATAGAACAGTGGGCCAAGAACGGAGCCGCCCTTAGAAAGGCCAAGCGCAATTCCAAGAAGAATTGGAATAAAAGTACCAACGATAATGGAGTCACCAAGACCAGCAAGAGGGCCCATAAGACCAGCGCGAAGACCATTGATGGTCTCGTCGTCGATTGCCTCGCCGTTTGCACGAGCCTCTTCAAGAGAAGCGGTCAAGCCAACAACCATAGAACCAATCTGTGGCTCGGTATTAAAGAAGGTTGTATAGGTAGAAAGCGCCTCAACCTTTTGGTCATCAGTATCGTAAAGCTCGTCAACGATTGGAAGCATGGATGCAAGGTAACCAAATGTCTGCATGTGCTCCTGAGAGAAGCAGGTAAGATTGCCGTAAATCCAGCTCAAGAAAGACTTATTGCGTGCTTTCTGAGAAATGGTTTTCTTTTCAGCCATGATTAAATATCCTCCTCTTCTTCATCGTCTGCGCTTACATTGCCTGATGCTGCAGCAGCCAAACGAACATTCTTTGCCTGCTGAAGCTGATAGTTAAGAACAGCAAAGAAGACTGCTACGACTGCAGAGACAATGAGGTTCAGGCCAAGTGCACCAGCAAGGATAAAGCCAAAGGCAAAAGTTACCCAATCAAGAGGCTTGGTAATAACCTGCTTGCACAAGATTGCAACACCAACGGTAGGAAGAAGGGTACCAACGGTGAAGAGGGTCATCATTGGGATACCGTTCATAGGAAGGTATTCCTTCATGATGCCAACCATGCTCTCGCCAGCCATGCAAATGAAGAATGTTGGAATGAACGAGAAAAGAATGTGAGAAACCCAAGGGAATACAAAGTCAACCATTGGAATAGTCTTCTTAATACGACCCCACTCTTTGCTCTCCATTGCACGCCAACCAATACCCTGCCATACAAGGTTCATGGTAGCGGTGCCGTAGAACAAGACGGTACCAAGAGTACCAACAGCTGCACCAATAGCAGCTGCCTGAGATGCAGCCTCAACAGAGCTTGGATCAAGACCATAAGCCTTGATTGCAAGAATTGCTAGAGGAATACCAATGTAGGAAACTGCACGAACGTCAGCGGAAACAGTTCCGCCAGGTGTTACGAGTGCAATGTAGACCAACTGGATTGCTGCACCAACAATGATGCCAGTCTGAACGTCACCAAGAATGACACCAACGACAAGACCTGCAACAAGTGGACGACCGAGGGTATAGTTACCTACGGTAGTACCACCCATGCCAGGTAGTGACGCAAGGCATGCAAACAAACCCAAAAGGGCAGCTTGAAACGCATTAATTGCCATAAAAATCGCCTTCCGAATACTACTTTACGTCAAACTTCTCGCGGAATTTAGGCCACTCACCAATTGCCTTTTCTTTAAGAAGAGCAAATTGAACGGTATAACCAGCTTTGGTTATATCCTCAAATGCCTGTCCCTCTTCTTGAGTAAAGGACTGGTTGTTGCCCAGCTTTACCGCACCAGGACGATCATTACCAGGACCGATAATGACCGTGTTAATTCCTGGCTTAAAACCAAAGTCAACAAGAATTTTCTTCATGTCAACTGGGTTTTTAGTAATAAGA
Organism: uncultured Atopobium sp.; assembly: GCA_916050095.1. GTDB lineage: Bacteria > Actinomycetota > Coriobacteriia > Coriobacteriales > Atopobiaceae > Lancefieldella. The sequence continues at coordinate 3,008 of CAJZJP010000040.1, read as the reverse complement.
AAATAACGAGAATCGCTGTCAAGAACCTTCTGAGCGCTCTCTTTGAAATGATCAAATGTCCAAACAAATACTTTCTTGTCAGGTGCTGCTGACTTGTAAGCAGACTTGAGAACAGGATTTGATGCAGCCGCATCATTTACTGCAATGATTCCGTCACAAGGAACCTCAAGGGCCCAACGAGTGACTGTCTGACCGTGAATCATGCGGTCATCAACACGAACAAATGAAATCATGTTTTCTCCTAACATATTTCTTACGCAAGCAGCTACGCGTACTTGCAGTAATTACTAAAGGTCTTCCTCGTCATCATCTTCAAGAGCTAGGACAATCTGATTAACGCCATTTTTTCCTTCGTTCAGGATTGATGACACAAGAGCTTCACCACTTAGACCATCATCGATTGCCATCAAAGCACCAATTGCCATGGGAAGATTGGCGCCACTAAAAGCCACGGTATGAGAAAGCAGGCCTTTTTTGGCGAGAAGATCAAGTGCATTAGTAAGTGGAGAACCACCGATAATGTCACCAAGAACAACAACCTCGTCGTCAGCAGTAAGTGGCTCAAGAATTTTTGACAAATTCTCTCTATATTCAGCTGCTCCCACGCCATCTTCCATGCTGTAGCTCAAGATGTTTTCTCTGGGTCCCATCAGCATGTCCATTACGCTATGCAGACCTGGTGCAAACGTTCCATGACTTACGAGCAAAAGGTACTTCATTACTGCTCCATTCCAGACATCACCACTGTGGCTGTACTTCGCCTGTATTAACAGCCGTGCTACGCCAATACAAAATTTCCAGCCTGTTATGTAAATTGCTATGCATCAAAACTTACATTCCAAGCCAAGTGTCACTTGCCTAGCCGTTATAACACAAAGGTATACATGCGCTATTGGCATTCGCAAATTTTTAATATTCTTGATGTATTATTTTTTTTAAATTTTATTTAAATAATTCAATTGATTCAGTTTCTTTTAGATGAACAGGCGTTCTAACAGCATAAATAAATATGCAGAAATTTTTTGCATATATGAACATAAAAGTAGCAATATTGCATATATTAGATAAAGAAATGTCCGCTCAGCACTCCTCGAAATACATTTCTAAAAGTAAGAAAGAAGGCCATACAAGATGACCTTCTTAACATGAAATAAAAAAATAATTTTATGTTATGTAACGTGTTATGTTCTGTTTCTGCGATAGAAATCAACAAGAGACTGAGTGGAAGCGTCTTGTTTTGCTAGTTCTTCGTCGTTATGAATTGCAGGGTAAATCTGCTTTGCAAGCTGTTTACCAAGCTCTACGCCCCACTGATCAAAGGAATCAATGCCCCACACAACACCTTCAACAAAGGTAATGTGCTCGTAGAGTGCAATAAGCGTACCAATAGCACGAGGATTAAGCTCTTTACCAAAGATAGAAGTAGTTGGCCTATTTCCTTCAAAGACGCGTGCAGAAACCATCCACTCTGGTGTTCCCTCAGCACGGACCTCATCAGCAGTCTTACCAAAAGCAAGCGCTTTAGTCTGCGCAAAGAAATTGGAGAGGAAGAGTTCATGGACGTCTAGGTCTGCATCTTTGGTGGCAAAGGCAGTATTTACAAACGCAATAAAGTCAGCAGGAATAATCTGGGTTCCCTGATGGATAAGCTGGTAGAACGCATGTTGACCATTAGTTCCAGCCTCTCCCCAGAAGATTTCGCCTGTCTTTGAAGTAACCGCCGTACCATCCCAACGAGTAGACTTACCGTTGGATTCCATGGTGAGCTGCTGGAGATATGCAGGGAATCTATGCAGGTACTGACTATATGGAAGAACGGCGTGAGATGCTGCGCCAAAGAAATTAACGTACCAAACGTTTAAGAGACCCATGAGAGCAACAACATTTTGCCTCAATGGAGTGTTCTTGAAGTATTCATCAACTGTATTAAAGCCACTGAGGAATTCTGCAAAGCGCTGTGGACCAAAAACGATAGCCAGCACAAGACCAACTGCAGAATCAACCGAATAACGGCCGCCAACCCAGTTCCAGAAACCAAAGGCATTCTCTGGGTCAATGCCAAAGTCTTCTACCAGATCAAGTGCAGTGGAGACAGCAACAAAATGCTTGCGAATAGCCTCTGCATTCTGAGAATCAGAGCCATCAATAACGCCCTGTTCAGCAAGCTTTTCCAAAAGCCATGTGCGAGCACAACGGGCATTGGTAAGAGTCTCAAGCGTAGTAAAGGTCTTGGAAACAATAACGAAGAGTGTTGTTTCTGGATCAAGATCCTCGGTTTTCTCGCCAAGGTCAACAGGGTCAATGTTGGAGACAAAGCGAGCAGTAATACCAGCGTCTGCAAAAGGCTTTAGGGCCTCGTAGACCATAACAGGACCAAGGTCAGAGCCGCCAATACCAATGCTTACAACCGTCTTGATAGGCTTGCCAGAAACGCCCTTCCACTCTCCCGAGCGAACTCGATCGCAGAAGGCATACATCTTGTTCAGCGTCTGATGAACGTCAGCGACAACGTCTTGACCATCAACAATAAGCGTGCCAGCCTCAGATGCGGGACGACGAAGTGCTGTATGAAGAACTGCTCGGTCTTCAGTAGTATTGATGTGCATGCCGGCATACATAGCGTCTCTACGCTCTTCAAGCTTAACCTCTTTAGCAAGGTCACACAGAAGATTAAGTGTCTCTTGCGTGGCAAGGTTTTTAGAAAGATCAATATGGAACTGATCTAGCTCAAACGTAAGATTCTGGACACGCTGAGGGTCTTCTGCAAACCAGTTCTTCAGCGTAGCTTTTGTATCTTTTAAGCTGGCGTAATGCTCTGCAAGGGCGCGCCAAGCCTTAGTCTGTGTTGCGTCAGTAGGCAAAATATGTGGTGCTGTAGGTGATGCCATACCAGTCTCCTTCTTTTGACTATCTCAAGGATAATCTTCGCAACGCTCATGAAACGCCACAATGTCGTTTTTCGTAAAAAATACGACAAATCGTTACTAATAAGGTTCTCCCAAAGGTGG
>CAJZJP010000039.1:0-6680 GCA_916050095.1 uncultured Atopobium sp. | reverse complement strand
GGAACGCATCTCAGCATTGTCCTGACCAGCTGCCTGGTATGCAGCATAAGCATTAGCTGCAGGCTGAGAACCAGAACCACCGTTCAGTCCACTAATGTTCAGGTTAATTGCAGTTGCTGCATTAGTTGACGAGAAGGTAAATCCAGTTGCACGCAAATCAGGATTAGGGCTTGAGCTGACATAGTAAGTAAGTGGCAGCTGCATGACCTCGTTAACAGAAACTGGAGATGAAGAGATGTTGGTAATCTTTACCACTGCCTGCAGATTCTGATACTTATCAATATCTACAATGGAGCGGTTCATCTGAGTGGTGTCATTATCCTTATAAGCGTAGTTAGATGTCTGGCCAGAAGCATCTGTAAAGTAAACAGAACGCTCGATAAGACCATCCGCACTCACAGAAGGAGACACGTTAGTAGTAGTGCCGTTATAAAACGAATTATTACTTGCAGCGTATGCAATATTTGGCATAAAGATTAAAGCTGCCAAAAATGCAAACATAACAGCAAGAAAACTGCGGCCCTGCATCTTTGATGTCATAGGCGTATTCCTCCTCAGAATAAAAACTTAGCGTTATATTTTCGCATTAACACCCTGTTGAAGGAATGGAGATATTTGTTACTTACATAAAAAGAGACGTCATCTTTCGATGACGTCTCTTGACAAATCTCTAGATGCGCAAAGTGCTCTACTCTGCAGCCTCTTCAGTTGCCTGTGCGTTAGCCTCAGACTCAACAAGGTGAGCCTCAAGATCAGCCTCAGCCTCAGCTGCTGCTGCCTCTGCTGCTGCACGCTCCTCCTCTGGAAGTGGAGTGACCTCAATGTCAATGCCAAGGGTCTCTGCAGCTGCCTTCATAGACAGGGAGATGCGACGACGGTCAAGATCAATCTCCATGACCTTTACCTGTACAACGTCGCCAACCTTGCAGACCTGAGATGGAGCAGTAACGTGCTGCTTAGCCATCTCGGAGATGTGGACGAGGCCCTCAACGCCGTTGCCAAGGTCAACAAATGCACCGAAGGTAACAAGCTTGGTGACAGTGCCCTCGATGATAGCGTCAACTGGGTACTTGGAAACAAGTACACGCCATGGATCCTCGGAAGTCTGCTTAAGACCAAGGGAGATACGCTCACGGTTAAGGTCAACGTCGAGAACCTGAACCTCAACCTCCTGGCCAACCTTAACAACCTCAGATGGGTGGTTAACATGGTTCCAAGAAAGCTCGGAAATGTGAACCAGGCCGTCAATGCCGCCAAGGTCAACAAATGCACCAAACTCAACGATGGAGGAAACAGTACCCTTGAGCTTCATGCCAACCTGGAGCTTGCCCAGGATGTCCTGACGCTCTGCCTTACGAGCCTCCTCAAGAACAATACGGCGAGAAAGAACAACGTTGTTGCGGTTGCGATCCATCTCGATAACACGAGCCTCAATACGAGTGCCCATGAATGCACCAAGATCCTTGACACGACGGAGGTCAACAAGGGATGCAGGCAGGAAGCCACGGAGGCCAATGTCAAGAATCAGGCCGCCCTTAACAACCTCGATAACCTCGCCCTCAACGGTCTCACCAGCGTTGAACTTATCCTCAACTGCCTTCCAAGCACGCTCGTACTCAGCACGCTTCTTGGAAAGAACCAGACGGCCCTCTTTGTCCTCTTTCTGGAGAACAAGAGCCTCGACGTCCTCACCCAGGGAGATGACCTCTGCAGGGTTAACGTCTTTACGAATAGAAAGCTCACGAGCAGGAATAACGCCCTCAGACTTGTAGCCAATGTCTACGAGGACCTCATCGCGCTCAATCTTGACGACGGTGCCGTTGACAAGATCTCCCTCATCAAAATCAGTGACAGTGCCGTCGATCAGGCTGTTCATTTCCTCATCGGAAATTTCATCCAAAGAGAAGATGGACGAGTTCTGAATCTCACTCAAAGGTGGACCCCTTCCAAAACGGGGCCCCGGTCAACATGGTTGCTGCCAGAGTGCCAATACGTGGGCTTCTCTACTCGGAAACTTACATGCTCTCGGGGGCCAACAGATACAGTGCATAGCTTGACGCCATACGGGCAATAGGATAGCGCTCTTCGGCTGATTAAACAAGCCAAAGAGCGCTACTTTGCACAGCTATTACGCAAGTTTTACAAAATTTCTTCAAAGTTTGTTTCTTGCGAGAAGATCTTGTTGTGCTTACGCACGAAGACGGTAGCCTTCTTTCTCTACGGCAGCTCGGTACGCATCGACATCAATCGGATTTTTGCTGAGGATACGTGCCTGACCACCAGCTAGAGTAACCTGCGCCCATGTTCCCTCAATACTATCGAGAGCTCGAGTCACATGATTGACGCAGTTCTGGCAAGTCATACCACCAATCTCAAATGTTTGAACATAAGGGTAATGAGATTCATCTTTGTCTTCTGGACCATCTGCAGCAGAAACCTGCTCTGTGTTACAGGTAGTAACACCTGTTCCTTCATCAGAGCAGCAGCCTTTTTTACCTGCAGCAATTCCGTAAACACGATAAACCGCAAAACCGCAAAGCGCTACAACAGCAAGAATAACAATGATATTAATTGGTGACATACAAACTTCCCTTCTGTTGCTGTTTTAGTACCCATCATTTTCTAGATTATTCAAAAAAATGATGTTTTTTCTCGCAAAATTTAACAGCAACAGTAAAAATTTTAATGAAGCTTAAGCAGAAAGCTTTGCACCAAGGCCACGAAGAGCCTCAAGAGCATCGTCATCTGGCTCAAGGTTGCAGATAAAAGTCTCAACAACGTTGACACCCTCTGCTTCAGCATTCTGCTTCCAAGTCTCCATCCAGTCGCCGGTTCCCCAGTCGTAAGAACCAAAGAGAGCGGTTGGCTTCTGACCAAGCTTGCCAGCGCAATCGTTGAAGAGCTCCTCAAAATCAGGATCAAGCTCCTCATCACCCATAGCAGGGCAACCAAAAGCAAATGCATCGTACTGATCGCACATATCTGCAGAGAACTCAGAAGACTCAATAGCCTCGGTGTCTGCAGCACTTGCAAGCTCTTTTGCCATTGCCTCAGTATTGCCCGTCATGGACCAATACACAACTGCTACTTTACTCATACATTTCCTCCTTCTGTGTCCAGGTTCCCCCTGGAAAACTACACATTACTTTCAATACCTCAACAAGAAATCCAAGCACACCCCTTATGCAACCTGGCGTTTCTTGGTATTGCCATACGATGAGAGAATCTGCGCTAAAGATTCCCCTTGATAAAAACGATGCTTGCACTGGTCTTCTGCATCTTTAAGTCTCTCGAGACGCAGGCGAGTTTCTTCCGTGTTGTCATAGACTTTCCAAGCACCAGTAAAAAGCTCAGACTGTCCATTCATAAAGCCCTGAACATCAGCAAGTGGATAGCCCAGTACCAGTCCAATCTCGTGCGGAAACGCAGCTTTTCTTGCATGAAAAGCAAAAATTCTTGAACGCATGCTCTTCATCAACGCCTGTACGGACTCAGTGGAATGGCCAAAGGCAGCCAGAAACTCACAGTGCTCTGATTTGGCGAGAATATCCTCAACAAGCTCAGGTCTATAGGCAACAAACGTCACCTTTCCGCCAGAAATAGCAGAGGTAGCAAGAAGCGTTACCCCAAACAGTGAGAGCTCGTGAGTAGCGTTGCATAGAAATGACCTCAACGTTGGATCAGTGCAGACAAGGCTTACACAAGAGCTACAAGACTTATGAGAAGCAAATGAAAAGAGCGCAGCCGGCTTAACGTGAGCAATAACACCAGCAGCACAGCGAACAAATGTTGTAGCAAAATCGTGACAGAGCTCGGGAGTATACACTCTCGCACCCTCATTAAAAACAGGCTTTTTATCAGCGGAATATGCATAGGGAGAAGTAACGTCTAGGAGCGATGAATTCTCAAAAGAAGTAAGACAATCCATACCGTACTTGCTCCCTTCTTAAAAATGCGCCGCCGACTAAAAGGGAGCCGACGGCGCCTGGATTCCGGACCCTTGGAGAGGGGAAAGGTTCCGGGCTGATAAAGCAATTTTGTTAGAACTAGCTCCTGTTATATAAAAACCTTAACAAGTTAACCTCTTCTAACTATTTAAAGTGTAAGCCTTAGCTAACTAAATGCAAGAGAAAACTCAAAATATTTTCACTTTTTGACAATTCAAGACAGAAAAAAGCTCCCGCCTCTTACGAATAAGAAACGAGAGCTCTAACGCGATCTAAAAATACTTTGTTGACGCACAAGTGCGTTTTAAGCAATCTGTCCTTCAGTCAAGAGCATCTTTACCTCAGAAGGAACATTAGGGTTATGAGCTGCAGTGGTAAGCAGTGACCTTGTGTTTGCAAGCGTTACCATAAGTGTCAGAAGATTGTGCATATATGCAGCAGTACTTACAGTAATAAGACCTGCTACGCCTGCAGCAATGAAAGAGCTGTTCAGCGCAACAATCGTGCGATAGTCAGCATGAATCCTCTTCATTACCTGCTGGCCCAAAAGACGCATGATTACCAAAGATTCAAGCGAGTCATTCTTAATTGAAATATCCGCAACAGCACGAGCAATATCAGTTGCATCAGAAAGCGCCAGTGAAACATCAGATACGGCTAGTGCAGGTGAATCGTTAATACCATCGCCTACCATTGCAACGGTGTAGCCCTCCTGCTGGAACTTCTTAACATACTCGCACTTATCCTCTGGGAGAATCTGTGCCACATAGTCATCAAGACCAAGCTTCTTAGCAACACTTGCTGCAACGTTTTCTGAGTCGCCAGTCAACATAACCATACGCTTAACACCAAGAGCACGGAGCTGCGTAATAGTTGCTGCTGCATCTTCCCTTACGGGATCGGTAATACAAATTGCTGCAATAAGTTTTGAATCCTCGGACATAAAGATAATGGACGAGGTTGGAGCAATCTGTGCAAGGTCGTCTTGAATTCCCTCGGGCATTGGGGTCTTCTCGTCATCAAAAATGAAGTGAGCTGAGCCAATGCAGACCTCTTTGTCGTTAACCTTGGTACGAATACCGTGAGCAACAACATACTTAACCTCTGCGTGGAACTCGTCATTGTGCTTGAGGCCACGTACCTTTGCCTCGTTCACAATTGCTCGAGCCATGCTGTGTGGGAAGTGCTCCTCAATACATGCAGCAAGACGCAGAAGCTGGTCCTCGGTGCGACCACAGAAGCTGACAATGCACTCAACATGTGGAACTGCCTTTGTCAGCGTACCGGTCTTATCAAAGACGATAAGATCAGCCGCAGCAATCTTCTCGAGGTATTTTCCGCCCTTAACCGTCATGCCAAACTTAGCTGCCTCATCCATTGCGCTACCCACTGCAACAGGAGTGGAAAGCTTAATGGCGCAGGAATAGTCAACCATAAGAACGGTCATAGCCTTAGTGATGTTTCGGGTAATGCCCCAAATACCAAAGAAGGCGAGGAAGCTGTAAGGAACCAATGCATCAGAAAGGCGCTCTGCCTTAGACTGTGCGCCAGCCTTAAGTTCAGCAGACTGCTCAACCATATCAACAATATTGTCGATACGAGACATTCCTGGAGGAGCAGTGACGCTTACCATAAGGTCACCGTCTTCAAGGGCGGTGCCTGCGTAAACGGTTGAGCCAGGCTCTTTGGTAACAAGGCGAGACTCACCTGTCATGGCGGCCTCGTTCATCTGGCCAATGCCTTCAACAACTTTGCCGTCAACAGGAAGAACGCCACCAGCGCGCTGGTGCAAAATCATACCCTTCTCAACCTCAGAAAGGGCAATCATAACGTCCTTGCCGTCAATACGAGCCCAGACGTTCTCAGAACGAGTGATTAGGCCATCACGAAGTGCAAGACGTGCTCGGCTTGCCACGTGGTTCTCCATAGCAGCAGACAGCTCAAGCAAGAACATGACCGTAGATGCATCTGCCCACTCATTTCTTAGAATTGAAGTGGTGATAGCAGTTGCGTCCAAAACCTCAACGGTCAACTCTTTCTTAAACAGGCGCTTAACGCCTTCCACGACAAATGGAATGGCGCGGAGAATAACGTAAGCGTAGTTAGCAACTGCAGGCAGTGGCAAAAAACGTATAATCCAGCGGCGTGCGAATGTGGTCACAACCTCCATCTGGAAGCGATTGTTCTCAAGAGCCATCTCAATTGAGCTACAGAAGTCCTCAAGACCTGCCTCTTCTTCTCGTGGCAAGTTCAAGACATCAAAAGCGCCAACAGCCGCAAGTACCTGATCTCTCTTGAGAGGGTCAAACCTTAGCAAGAGAGAACCGTTTGCCATGTGAACTTCAGCGTGACGAACTCCGTCAACACGCATCAGCTCATAGGAAATACCACGGGCTTCAGCCTCATCAATATGACCCAGGTCGCATTTTGCACGAATGCGACCTGAGATTTCATTAGTAATTGTGAAGCGCATGAATTATGCCTGTGCGCCCTCTGCGTCGACCTGCTTGGTAACCTCAGCGCGGATACCCTCCTCGAGCTCAGCAAGGCGAGCGCGAACTGCAGCGTCGATCTTGGACTCACGGCGAGCCTCAGCGACAACGTCGTTAGCCTCGTCAACAACGTTCTGAGTCTCTGCGGAAACGCGGTCAGTTACGCGAAGACCATAGGCAGTTGCTTTGACAGCTGCCTTGTGAAGAGTGCCGTTAGAAGCAAGACCAGCAACAACGCCAG
>CAJZJP010000038.1:0-7116 GCA_916050095.1 uncultured Atopobium sp. | reverse complement strand
GGGGACTAAAAAAGCCGACACAAAATGCCGGCTTTGGTGGCTAGTCTAGTGGAGGCTGTGGGCGCCAGGTTGCGTCTTTATAGATAAGACGTGCATCCTTCCAGCCCTTTATAAGGCGAGAAAGGCCAGACGAGAAGTGCGCTCTATCTACCAAAATGAGTCGAATAATCTCTTTTGCAAAGGTCAGCGCGGTACCAACACCAAAGAGCACAGGGTTGTAATCACCATGAACCTGGAAGTAACGGGCAATATAGCCGCGGTTACGTGTGATGTAATAGCGTGTCATATCAGAGGTTGAATTAAGCTGACGCACAGAACCAATACTCTGACCAGGAACTTCTCGACATCTTGAAAGAACAAAGTCTGGAATCAAAATAGGCTGCGTTACCTTGCTAGCCAAATAGCCATATAAGGCGTCATCCCAGTAGATAAAGAAGCGCGCGTCAGGTAGACCAATCTTCTGCACTACAGAGCGCTTAAAGCAGGCGCCCTCAAAGCACATCACATTGCACTCGCGATAAGGTACACCGTCAAAGCCAGCCTTTGCCAGCGGATTGTAGATGCCCAGGGCGGTGCTAAAGCGATACTGCCAGAAGAAAGGGCCTCCATCAAAGTCATAGCGCTGACCTTGGATAACCTCAGCCTTATCTGACCATGCGTCAAGCTTATCAAGACCATCAGGCAGCACAGCTACGTCATCGTCCATAACCCAGAACCACTCGGCGCCCAGCTCATAACCTACGCGCACACCCTCAGAGAAGCCGCCGGAGCCTCCAGTGTTTTGCTCCATAGGGACGTAACACACGCGATTAGTGCCACCGTGAGCGTCAAGATCTTCAGTGGTTTCTCCCCACGTGGTTTTGACCGTCTCCGAAAACTCCGACACAAGCGAGGCTGTCACAGAGGAGTTTTCGTTGTCCACAACAATGATGCGCCATGGAGCCTGCGTGAGCTGCGTAATGGAATTGAGCAGGTTGGAAAGCAGTTCCTGGCGTTTAAAGGTGACTATGACAAGGGCGGTGCGCTTCATATTTCCTCAAAATGTGACTTCGTGAGTGAGTTGATGCCTCTATAGTATAAAGCAGCAATCAAAAGGAGTTTAGATGAGTCACGCTCAAAACCACCAACCTTTGGTTTCTCTTGTTGTGCCCATATACAACGTTGCAGACTATCTGGAGCAATGCCTGGCAAGTATTCAATCACAGAGCTACACAAACCTGGAGATTATCTGCCTCAACGATGGCTCAACTGACTCGTCTTTAGCTCTTTTGGAAGCATACGCTGCCCGTGATGGTCGCATTGTCATCATTGACAAAGAAAATGAGGGTTACGGAGCAACGTGTAATCGTGGCATTGCCGCAGCTCACGGCTCATGGGTGGGTATTGTTGAGCCTGACGATTACCTTGAGCCAACCATGGTTCAAGAGCTTGTTAATCTTATCCAGGCAAACGGCGGAGAAGACAAGGTAGATATTGCGCGCTCAGCCTATTGGCGCGTGTATGGTAACCAGAAAAATGGCCGTGCGGGAGCAAAGTCGCAGTTTAGAGCTGCTGCCGGCGCTGCCGAGTACAGAGTTCCCTGCGCCTATAAGAGCCGCGTCAAACCCAAGCAGTTGCCTTGTTTAATTGATCAGATGGCACAGCTTCTGCTGCACCATCCTGCCATTTGGACAGCGCTCTATCGCAAGGAATTCTTGACCCAAAACCACATCAACTTCAAAGAAGTTCCCGGTGCAGGCTGGGTGGACAACCCCTTCCTCATTGCCTCGCATTGCTGCGGAGCTCGCATAGTGTACACAGACTCTGCGCTCTACAACTATCGCGAGAATGGCTATGCAGAAGCCGCTACCTTTGCGCAACGTCAGCCTAAAATTCCGCTTGAGCGCTGGAACGACATGATGGATGTTATGGACGCACGCAACATTACCTCAGACGTGGTACTCAACGCGCTCACACTGCGCGGCATCAACTACGCGCTGCTTACAAAAGACGCGCTTACCTGGCGAGAAGAACATGATGCTGCAGGTGAGACTGACTCAGAAGTGCACGATCTTCTCGCCAAGAGCTTTGAGCGCATGGACGCAAAGCGCGTGTTTGAAAACCCAGCAATCTCAGGCTCTGGAAAAGCTTTCTTTGCACAGGTGCGAGGTATTGCTCTGCCAAAAGATAACAAGTTTGCACGCTATGCATATCTAGCCAAAGAGGGATTTTTCCGTGTCAAAAATGACGGCATAGCACAGACGTTTAAATCGCTCATGGACAGGCGTTAAGATTGGATCTAAAGACTGGCTCTAAACACAAATCGCCAGGCTACTCTAGAATCACATACTTAAATTTTGATGCGGCTTATGTGTCGCTGAAGCTTATACAAGTGGAATGCGCATAAAACGTGCATACCATACAGCTCTGCGTACATAGGCATAACGAGCTCGTGTTGTAGTAGACAAAATAGCACCAAGCAAGGCATGAGCTACCAGTCGCGGAGAAGTTGCTTCAGTGACAATAAGGTGCGCTACGGGATTAGAAAGAATCTTGACAATAAAGTTTTCTTTTTCCTCATGGCTGAGCTGGGATTCTTCGTTAAATACAGGATACATATTCTTAAGAAGTTTGCTAATCAGGTAGCGGCTAATCAACTTTTGAACTTTTTTAGAGTTTGCAAAGCCAAGATGCTTGGCAAGGGCCATGAGCGCCTGACGCTCCTGAGTAAGTTCGTCCATAGAGGCAGCAATAGTTTCTTCTTCCTTGGAAGATTCCACTGGTACATCAACAAAAATTGCTTCTGGAGCGTACGTAACATGTTTTGCAATCTCAAAGCAGTAGCCAACAAAACTGCACTCGCCATCAGTTTCTGGCTCATGCTTAATCTCGGTCAGAATACGCGTTGAGCACAGCTTTCCGCTCATAGACGTCAAATAAGGAAGCTGCGACTCCTCAAATACCTGCAACAATGAAGAAGCTTTTGAGCCAAAAGCCTTTTTGCATTCCATAGGTGAATTGGCAGTTTTCATATGCGCAATAACAATATCAGCCGCTTTAGGTGAACCAACAGGACCCAAAGCGGTAGCTGCAGAATAAAGCTCCTGCAAAAGGTGGGAGTTAAACCTATAAGAAGGCTCAGTGGTAAGCGTATAGGCTCCGCGAGCACGACCCTGAGCAATCTCAAGCGCAACAAAATGGCTAATGCCCGATTGGCACAGGACATCTAAGCGAGGCTCTTGATTAGCAAGGTTATCCAGCATGCGAGCAATCTGAGGGTCGGAGCTGTTATCAACAATGATGAGCTCCCAATGAGGGTATGTCTGCTCTTGAAGTTGCCTAATTACCGTTCTAATAGCATCAGCATCATTATCAGCGGCCATGAGAACCGAAATCATATGTGGATTGTATGAGCGCTCGTGCATTCCACATCCCCCAAACTGGTCCTAAATTTTAGATACCAGTTTACCCATAAAAAGTGAATTAAAAAGACATTTTTATTCTATCAAAATCTCTCCACATATCGTGTTTAACTGCTGTTATGTGGACATCTGACCTGTTTTGTGGAGACGGGCTACACACAACGCCCATAACGTCTATACGAGCATGCCAACAAGCTTTCCTAAGGCCGTAGGGTCAACGGTAGTGCCACTTGAACCTTCAACAACAGGAGCTTCATCATGCTCAAGATTAGACACGCCAATTGGCTGCACAATCTCTACAAGCTCAAGAAGCTGATTGGGCTTCATATCGGTAATCATTGAAGACAACAAACTAGAAGCATTACTTACCAGTGAACGAGCGCCCGAACCAGAAAGTGCCGAGATTTTCTCCCACACATCATCTGTGGCAATGATAACGTGCGTAATCTTGATGTTGGTGACAGAAGCAAGTGCGCTAACAAAAGCGCTCTGACCGTCATCTTTGTAAATATCTGCCAGTGTTTTAGCGTTTGAGTCTACTTCTGCATACACATCAGTAGGAATAGACACTATATGTCCGGTTCCCTGCGTGCGATCAATGACCAAAAGCCGTATAGACTGAAGCGTCGACTCCCCTGCCTTAAGCGAATTTGTGCTGATAACGGCATAGGTAAGAAAGTCATCATCAGATTGTGTAGTGCCATCCGGATTGCCTGAAACACTTTGGCTCTTTATAGCCTTGTTAAGCCCATGATCTCCCAGGTGAGACTCAAGCTGCGCGCGATCCCAAAGAGTTACAACAACAATGCCTACAAGAACAGCAACAATGGCAATTACGGCAAGGCCAATCACGTTGGTATAGGGATTCTCACGCGGAACATCGCTGCGCTCAAATCTTTCTCTTTTCCTAAACATACTGGCTCCCTGCCTCACTGTTCATCAGTTCTGCAAGAGCTCCTAAAAAGACGCTCTCTTCTATGATGCTATTTCTTTGCAAAGGAAACCACCGCACACAATACAAGTGGTAGAAAAGACTTCGTAAACGGCGCGAGAAGACCGATGGAGCTGGATTGGCACACAGATACTACGACGCAATCAAGGAACCGAAAGCGCTACCAGGGTTGCAAAACACCCTCTGGATAGCGAACGCTCACAAACGTGAGGCCCTGAGCAGGTGCACAACTGCCAGCAGCAATTCTATTCTGAGCAGCTAGAACCTCGTCGATCCACTCCACAGGCTTGTGACCGCGGCCAATCTCAACCAGCGTGCCCACAATCGTGCGCACCATGTTATGCAAGAAGGCGTTACCCGTGATATCAACTGCAATGAGTTTCTCGCCAGCCTCTTCAATTTCTTCAACCGTAAGGCGCTCAACAAAACGATGCGTCGGCTTGCCTTCGGCAGAAATTGCCTTGCAGAAGCTCTTGAAGTCGTGCTCTCCCACCAGCGCCTGCGCCGCCTTGTCCATAAGATCTGCGTCCAAGTGACTGTTGTACCACCACACGTGGTCCCAGCCCAGCACGGGGCGAGCGCTACCTGCACAAATACGATAGCGATACGAACGCGCCTGGGCGTCAAAGCGTGCCGAGAAACCCTGTGGAGCACGGAAGAGTTGTCGGATAGAGATGTCATCGTCGGTCAGAGCGGTGAGCGAGCGGACGAGTTTCTCGCCAGACAGCGCCAGCTCAGCGCCGTATACAGGCAGGCTCACGTACTGGGTCTGGGCATGCACGCCGGCGTCGGTTCTGCCCGCGCAGGTGAGCTCGACCTCTCTGCGCAAAACGGTCTGAAGTGCGCGGCGAAGGTCACCTGCCACGGTGCGCTGGGTGGGTTGCTCGGCAAAGCCGCAGAATGCAGCGCCGCGATAACCTAGCTGGATAACAAGCGTAGCTTCAGGCTCAGAAGGAGCTTCAGCGAGAGTCTCAGAAGCTGAAGACTCAGCCGAAGACTCCTCACATGCATCAAAACTGCAATTTGATGCAATGTTTTGTGATGTTTCTGAGTTCATGAAGCTCCTTGAAATGACTTTGCCCACTAGAGTGATTGTATCGTAGGCTCAAAGTTGACGCACGTATTGTAGCTGCTGGGCGCAAGACCGCTACAGCAATGCAAGGCAGTACCTGCAATGCAAGATCACTACAGCGTTGTAAGACCAAGGCACAGTGCAACCCACAGCAGCAACACTACCCAGTCAACTAGCTGCATTTTTGCGGAGATACGCGTACGTTTAGCTGCGCCAAGGCAGCGATCTGTCATTGTTTGCGCCATCTGATCTGCGCGCTGAAAGAGCGAGACGGTCAGCGGCACCAAAAGCGTAAACCACTTTTTGATGCGCTCAACAATACCGCCCGATTCAAAATTGAATCCACGTGCCCTCTGAGCTGCTCTAATTCTGTCGAGTTCTTCTAAAGTAAGCGGAATTGCCCTCAGAGCAATTGAGAGCACAATGCTCAAACCATCAACGTCAACACGAATAAGACGCAGAGGCAGCAACAGTACAGAAAAGCCATCAGCAAGCTGCGTAGGAGTAGTTGTTGATGCTACTGATAAAACCAGTGCCAAGGCGAGCAACACGCGGGCAATAGCCACGGTGCTTCTGTAAAAACCCGCCACAGAAAGACCAACTGATCCAGAAAAAATGATATCGGGATGTCCAATAAACACCAGCGTATTGGCCACAAATGATATAAGCAGAATGAACGCTGCAGGCTTTGCTACGCGCAAAAACTCTAGCAAGCTTACACGTGCACTCCACAAAAGGCTCACACAAATCAAGGCGAACACCGCAAAGGCAAGTGGCTGCTGTACTGAGAAGAGAGCAACAATACCCACAAAAGTGGCAACGATTTTTGTCTGCGCTGTCAATGAAGCAAGCGAGAAGCACTTAAGCAGAGCACAGGGGCACTTAGACATAGCAGGCCTCCAAAAGCTCATGCAATACGCTTACAAACAGTGGGCAATCAAGCTGCGCAGCCTCGTATATCTCTGGGGTTGTCTGTGCTTCTTGCACATTGACGTCTGCAACAACACAGCCCTTCTCGAGAAACACTACTCTGTCAGCAAAAGGAAGCCATTCGCTTACATCATGGGTGATTGCAAGAACCGCTTTGCCCTCGTTTGCCAGCTCGCGAGCAAGATGCAGCACCTGCGAGCGCGCCTCGCCATCAAGTCCAGACGTTGCCTCATCAAACACCACCGCGTACGTTGCGCAGGCCAGCGTTCCTGCAAGCGCTGCGCGACGAGCCTGGCCACCAGAAAGCGTTAGCGGAGACGCATCCATGACCTGCTGGTCAAGCCCCACACGTGCTGCCGCATACGCGACAAGCGCCTCAACATCGTCTGGCGAGAAGCCCTTGTTAGTTGGACCAAACGCAATATCTTCAGCAACACTTTGGGCAAAGAGTTGATCCTGAGGGCGCTGAAAACACATGCCGACCTCTCCAGGGCACACCAGTCGCGCATCGATTGTTGCGTGCCCGGTATCAGCCTTTATAAGACCAGCGGCTATGCGGGCGCAGGTTGTTTTTCCAGAGCCAGATGCGCCTACCAGAACAACAAGCTCCCCTGTGGCAGATAGTGTTACGTCATGCAGAACGGGCTTATCAAACACGTGAGATACACCACAAACTGCCAGCTCGTGCTCCTCTCCAAGCGCCTGGATTCCGTCATAGTTGTTTGCTCGCACCACCTCAAGGGCACGCTGATACACAAGGG
>CAJZJP010000037.1:0-7438 GCA_916050095.1 uncultured Atopobium sp. | reverse complement strand
CGTTTCTCGCGATATCAAATGCCTCGTTAAAGTCAACGCCATGGTCATCGACAAGCAGACGCATAAGCTCTGGTCCGCACATTGCTGGGTGCGTATCGTTAGTGTGGATGCAGACGTGATCTGCAAAGTGGTCCCAATCCTCACCGTACTTATCCTTGTAAGCACGAAGAATGGTCTGAAGACCAGCGGAGACAAACAGGTACTCCTGCTTCAAGCGAAGAATGCGTCCGTGCTCACCAGAGTCATTTGGATACAAAATGGTTGAAATTGCCTCAACGTCAGAGCGGAACTTATTAGCACGTGCATAATCGCCGGCGTTAAAAGCATCAAGATCAAAGTCTTCCTCTGCTGGCTCTGCAGACCAAAGACGCAGTTTATTTACGGTCTTTGCGCCATAGCCAACAATAGGCACATCGTATGGAACAGCCCTTACTACCTGGCCACCCTCTTGCGAGAACCAGAAGTTGCCATTCTCGTCCTCATGCCTTACAACTGTGCCACCAAAGCGCACTAGTACGCTGGAATCGTCTTTTCTGACTTCCCAAGGATATCCATTTGCCAGCCAGTTATCGGTACGCTCTACCTGTCGTCCATCCTTAATTTCCTGACGGAAGAGGCCATAGCGGTATCTCATGCCATTACCAAAGCCAGCCATTCCCTCGTGTGCCATGGAGTCCAGGAAGCACGCGGCAAGCCTACCCAGACCACCATTGCCAAGGCCAGGGTCTACCTCCTGAGCGGCAAGCTCATGAAGAGAGGTACCCATCTCTTTAAGGCCCTCTGCAACAACGTCGGTAATACCAAGATTGAGCAGGTAATTCTCAAGCAGTGGTCCTAGTAGGAACTCAAGGGAGAAGTAATAGACCTGCTTGTTTGCATGAATATAGGAGGTTGACTGAATTTCTCGCGCCTTTTCTGCAATGAGGTGAGCAAGAACGTTATAGCGCTCCTGATCAGTGCACTCTCCATAGTATTTGCCAAGAATCTTGATGAACTTATCGCGATACTGCTCTTCAAAATCTTGTTTATCGGTAAAAATGTTTTGTCCGTTATTTACGGCCATGCTTCCCCCTCTTTGGAAGTTCTTTCTCAAACGCTAAAACAATGCCACCAAGCGGAGGAACAGACAGTTCTACCGAATAATCTCTTCCATTCCATGCCACTGGCTTGGTGGAAAGTTTCTTAGTATTCACAATACCCGAACCGCCAAACTCTTTTGCGTCGGAATTGAATACTTCTTTCCACACGCCTGCAGAAGGCATGCCCAAACGGAAGTTCTGATGGGTTGCAACGTCAAAATTGATGAGAATAACCAGGTCCTCGGAAGGCTTTCTTCCGTGACGAACAAATGAGATGATTGATTGCTCATTATTGTCTGCGTCAATCCAATCAAATCCACGGTTGTCGTAGGCATGCTGCCAAAGTCCTGGATGATTCTTATAGAAATGATTAAGGGCCTTAATAAATGCCTGCTGATGAGCGTGAGTTGGATACTCCTCAGTCAAGTAATACTCAATACCCTCGTAGTAGCGCCACTCAATAAACTGCGCAATCTCGTTGCCCATAAAGTTGAGCTTAGCGCCCGGATGAGTCATCTGATGAAGCGCCAAAGCCCTCATGCCAGCAAACTGTCTCCACCAATCTCCCGGCATGCGCTGAATAAGACTGCACTTACCATGAACAACCTCGTCATGGCTCAGTGGCAGTACAAAGTTCTCATTGAACTGATACATGCTGGAGAAGGTCAGAAGACGGTGGTTACCTGGTCTATAAGGGAAATCAGTCTGACAATAGTGCAGCGTATCATTCATCCAGCCCATGTCCCACTTAAGATTAAAGCCAAGACCCCCAACCTCTGGAGGATAGGTAACCAGTGGCCATGCTGTGGACTCTTCTGCAATCATCAAAATATCTGGATGCTCTTTCTGAGCAGTCTCGTTGCAGAGACGCAAGAAAGCACTTGCATCAAGATCTTCCTCAGTGCCTTTATGGTTAAAGCGCTTCTGAGAAGGATCGTCGATACCAAAATTCAAATACAACATGCTGCTGACACCGTCAACACGAATGCCATCAGCGTGATAATCCTTCAACCACATAAGCAGATTAGAAACAAGGAAGCTTCTAACCTCACCACGAGTTAGGTCAAACTTAAGTGTTCCCCAGTTAGGATGCTCTTTTTCTTCAAAGAGTTTGGTGCCGTCAAACTCTGCCAGACCATGAGCATCTTTACAAAAACCTCCTGGAACCCAGTCTAAAATGACGCCAATGCCAGCTTGATGGCAGCAGTCAATAAAGTGCTTGAACTGGGCAGGATTGCCATACCTTGAGGTAGGAGCAAAATAGCCCGTTACCTGATAACCCCAAGATCCGTCAAAAGGATGCTCCATAACGGGGAGAAGCTCAATGTGGGTGTAGCCCATCTCTTTAACGTAGGCTACCAGCTCTTCTGAAAGGTCATCATAGGTATAGAAGGCATCTACTTTTGTATCAAAGTAGTCTTTTGGCTCTTCGTTCTGGTTTGCATCTTCAGCATCAGCGGAATCTTCTTCTTGAACAGCCACGTCAGTATGCTGCTTCCAGCTACCAAGATGGACTTCAAAGATGTTAAGAGGACTATGCAGGAACTTAAGCGTTGCACGCCTCTTCATCCATGCTTCGTCTTCCCAGACGTATACATCTGGGTCAAACGTAATAGATGCCGTATGTGGCCTGACCTCTGCATATGTGCCATAGGGGTCAGCCTTAAAAATCTTCTGTCCAGATGCGGATACAATCAGGAATTTATACAGTACTTCCGAGGTTATTCCTGGAATAAAGCCTTCCCAGATTCCACCGTATTCTGAGCGAGTTAAAACGTTGACGGTATCATCCCAATTATTAAAGTCTCCAACAACAGAGACAGAAGCAGCATTGGGCGCCCAAACCGCAAAATGATAACCTTCAACTCCGTCTTCTTGAACCGCAGGGTGTGCACCTAATTTTTTGTGGCTCTGAAACCATTTTCCTTGCGCAAACAAGTATGCATCCTGGTCACTCACTGCTAACGATGCATTTAACTCTGCCATGCTCACCCCCGCGCTTATCTATGAAATCTACGCATTTTATAGATTTTGTTATCCATAAATACTCGTAGCTGATAGTTACTAAGATAAACCATTACAAGGTAAAACACGGTGACAAACACGCAATATGACTTTCACCGATAAAAAACGACCGTACGCGTTATTTTTTGTTTGTGAGTATTTTTGTTAATAATAGTGAATAAAAATTGCAACTAAAAGAAATGGCAGCTTATCCAAATAAACTGCCATTTGATACAAAAACTTTTTATATAACCGTGAAGCGACTTAAGAAAGCTGGCTCCTACAAGTCCTCTTCCTAAAGTGATTCTTCAGGCTACTTGCAACTACATCTTACGTGGTACAGCTGTCTCTGCTGAAGGTGCATGAGCGGCAATCGCATCAAGAGCTGCTGCCTCAAGGTCCTTCTCGCCAGCTGCAACTGCCCTACCGTATGCATCGGTATCAAGAATTGCTTGACGGAAGCGGTCAGTGGTAAAGCCGTAAGGAGCACGGCCCCACTCGTTGGTCTTCTGTGCTCGCTCAACAATGATGTCCAGATCAGCGTCAACAGTTTCTGGCGTAATGTCCAGGTCAGCCAAGGTGGTTGGAAGACCAAGCTTTCTGTTAAGCGCCACCTGCTCCTCAAGAGCTTTACGGTTGCCGTCAAAGGCATACAAAACGCAGGTACCAAAGGAAACAACCTCACCATGAAGGTGTTTCTCGCCACGCTCGCCCAGAGCAGTAAAAGCATTGTAGAAGGCATGGGCGGTTGAGGAATTAAAGTAATACGCGCCGCGCTCTGCGCCAAGATTGGTGGTCATATTAGACACAATACCAGCAGTCACAATGATGTTCAGAACAACGTTCTCAAACGCCTCAGAGACAACGCCGGAGCGCTTATCTGCCAGCGCCTGCTCTGCGTTATCAAACAGAGGCTCAATGCAAGCACCTGCAGCAAGAGCTCGTCCCATAAGAGGACTGTGGAGCAGCTCAACTTCTCTGGAAGAAAGCTCAACCTCAGGGCCCTTAGAGAAAGCGTCACCAATTCCTGCCCAGAAGTACTCATCAGGACTCTCTGCAATAATCTGCGTATCAATAAAGGTATGGACAGGAAGCTCAGCAGGAATGAAGTACGTATCTGCAGAGCCATCTTCTTTATAGAAAACAGCAATTCTTGTTACAGGAGCGCAGTTAGAAGCAAGTGTTGGGAAGGTAAAGTATGGCTTGTCCAGGATGGTTGCAATCTCTTTGCCCTCGTCAATTGCACGACCGCCACCAACAAGGAAGAGCATATCAGCAGCAATAACCTCAGGCATCGATGCAATCCTCTTGGCGTTTGCATGCGTAGAGTTAGTGCCGTAAGAAATCCAAGAAGAGATAGAAACCTCAGAGCCAGCAAGTGCAGCCTCAAGCTTTGGACGTGCCTTCTCCATTGCGGTTGGTCCACCAATAACTACTGCATTTTTGCCAAAGCGCTTAACAATGTGCAGCACTGACTTATAAGCATCAACACCAATGGTGTATGAAGGCAGATACTCCGTAAATGTTCCGCGAGATTCCATCTTTTCCATAGCGTCCTCCAAAACCTATATCAGAAAAGCGAGAATATAACTTTAACTGAACTAGTTATGTTTTTGCAGCATAAATCCTTGAAGTAGCGTTTCTTCTGCTTCTTTATAAGCTGACGAGAAAAACTCTGTATCCAGCATTTGATACTGCGGTGAGCTCACGCTATTTTGGCGATTCTCCTCAGCAATACGCTCTATGACCTGAAGTGTTTGCTCAACATCTGAATGCGTAAACCCATACTGTGGATGAGCTGCGGCAACCGCAAAGAGCTCATCGGATGCTTCTGGCAGACGATTCATATCAAGCGAGCGCCCGTAAACATCAAAATCTGCTTGCTTACGAATACGTGCATCTTCTCCTGTCGGAATATGATGAGCACGCAAAAATGCCCGTGTATGAGCGTTATACACGTGGTCGCAAACAAGGTGACACCAAATGCCCACGATAAACTCTCTAAGCTGGCGCTGATCTACTAAGCTGCGCTGCTCAGGTGAACAATACGATACATTTGGCTGAATAAAGTCAGTCTGTAGTAGATACTCAGCAGGGGTAAGACCGCCCATAAAATTACGCTGATACCGCTTGTAACTTGGAATAGGTAAACTACCTGGATACGATTGATGGCTTCGACCATACCTCACCTTGTGAGAATAGTCTGGGACCATAAAGCCAATATGCACGTCAGGAGCAACATTTCCAAGCAGAAATGCATCAGGGTAGTGAATATCCACATCCAAGCAACCGGCTCCTTTCTCAAGGAGCCGGTCAGCATGAGCAATATGTACGTTCCAACTTGGCACTACAATTACCTGCTTATCCGCGAATTTCTCCGCCGGTAGAACGAAGGACCTTCTCCACAAGCTTTGTGTGGGTCTTCTCAACCTCTTCAGAAGTAAGCGTTCTATCGTCTGCGCGATACGTGAGCGAGAAGGCCATGGACTTCTTGCCCTCACCAACACGCAGCGGATCGCGGTATACGTCAAAGAGCCTGATGTCGCAGAGAAGCTTGCCACCAGCAGACTTCAAACGCTGAATTAGTTGCTCTGCAGTGACGCTCTCGTCAACAACAATTGCCAGGTCAATCGAGATACCTGGATAGGTTGGAGGCTCAACAATAGGAAGGTCTTTCTGAGAAAGACGCAAGAGCGACGCAACAGAAATCTCAAAGGCAATGACTGGAACCTCAATGTCAAAGTTCTGGAGCGACAAAGGATGAATGTTTCCAACCCAACCGATTGTCTCGCTACCTGCAAGAATCTCAGCAGCGCGACCAGGCTGCAGCCAACCGTATTGCTCTGGCTCAGCTACACGGAAACGAACCTTAGGGATGCGAAGTGCCTCAAGCAGACCCTCAACAATACCCTTGGCATCAAAGAAATCGTAGGCTGGATACTTAGCATTCCAGGAGTCATCTGCTGGGCGGCCAACCAATACGCCACAGACATAGCTGGGCTCATCTGGCTGGCTCTTGTCCTTGTGTCCAAAGAGCACACGACCCAGCTCATACATAGCAATGTTAGAGACACCGTGAGCAAGGTTGTACGCAATAGAGCGTAGAAGACCTGGAACAATAGAACGACGCATCTCAGACTGATCAGCAACAAGTGGGCTCATAACCTTTACAGGCACACCTCTTCCCTCTTCGCTCATGCCAAGCTTAGAGAGGTCGTCTGGACTTGCAAACAGATACGACTTTGTCTCGTTCAAGCCAAGAGCGCGCAGTGTACGACCGATCTTTCTAATCTGACGTTGCTCAGAGGTCAGGCCACCAGCATGGTTTCTAGCAGCAGGAAGCGTTGCCTCAATATCACCTTCACCCCACAGGCGAACAATCTCCTCAATCAGGTCAACCTCGCGTGTAAGGTCTGGACGATTTGTAGGAGCAACAACGCTCAGCTCTCTGTTTTCTGCTGGAGTAACCTTACAACCAAGGCGCGTAAGGCGAGAAACCATAAACTCTTCTGGGATCTGAGCACCTGCAAGTGCACAAACGCGCTCTGGACGAAGCGTAATAGCTACTGCCTCTTTTACCTTTGGATACACATCAACAATACCTGGGCAAACCTCAGCACCGCAGCACTCCTCAAAAAGAGCCGCTGCAATGTCTGCAACAGATGCGCAGCCGTTTGGATCCACAAGACGCTCGTAGCGAATAGAAGCCTCACTCATAAGGTCAAGGTTTCTGCTGGTACGGCTAATGTGGCCGTTATCAAAGACCGCAGACTCCAAAAGGACATCAACGGTATTCTCGGTAATTTCAGAATCCAGGCCGCCCATAACACCAGCAAGAGCAATAGGAGTCTTACCGTTATCAGTAATGACGGTCATATCAGACGTGAGCTCACGGTCTTCTCCGTCGAGCGTCACAATGTGCTCACCGTCTTCTGCAGCGCGAACCACAATGTGATACTTGCCATCTTCCTTGGTAAGTTTTCCAAGGTCAAAGGCATGTAGGGGCTGGCCAGTCAGGTACATAACGTAGTTGGTAACATCAACAACGTTGTTAATTGAGCGGCCTCCACAAGCCGTAACGCGGCGAGCAAGCCACTCAGGGCTTGGGCCAATCTTGACGTTGCGAACCACGCGAGCGGTGTACCTTGAGCAGAGCTCAGGGTCAGCAATAGTAACATCTACCTGCTCAGATGCATCTGCGCCAGACTCAGACGTGACACTTGGAAGCTCAATGTGGGTGTCAGTATCATAGATTGCAGAAACCTCAACAGCCATACCAGTCATAGAAAGGCAGTCAGGGCGGTTAGGGGTAATCTCGCAATCAAGAACTACATCAGACATGCCCAGGTAATCCG
>CAJZJP010000036.1:0-7838 GCA_916050095.1 uncultured Atopobium sp. | reverse complement strand
GAAGATTTACCTACCGCAGCAAGAATTCAAAGGCTTCCTGATGTTATTTCTCAAGAGAAGGCAGAAGAGCTGCTTGATCAGCCGTTCTCTAATTCGCCTCTAGGCATTCGCGATAGAGCCATACTTGAGTTGCTGTATGGGTGTGGGCTTCGTGTGTCTGAGCTTTGCGATCTTGAGGTTCGAGGTGTCCTTCTAGAAGATGAGCTCTTACGCGTTTTTGGTAAGGGCTCTAAAGAACGTGTAGTTCCTGTATTAGGCTCTGCGCATCGCGCGCTTAAAACATACCTTTATGAGGCTCGCTCGCTTTTGCTTAAGCACGGTCAGGTGTCTGAGGTGTTTGTAAATGCCAGAGGTGGACGCATTTCTCGCCAGTCGGTGCATAAATTAGTGGCAAATTACGGCAGGGTAGTGGGAATTGAGGGTTTGCACCCTCACACGCTGCGCCACAGTTTTGCCACACATCTTCTAGAAGGCGGCGCTGATCTTCGCTCGGTGCAGGAGCTTTTGGGACATGTTGATATTTCAACTACACAGCTCTATACGCACGTAGATAGGTCTCACATTAGAGATGTATATCTTGAGGCTCACCCAAGAGCTCATGTTCGTACGGACAAATAGACGAGCTTGATGCTAGCTTGGCTCGCGTTTGACCCGCGCTTCAATCGCGCTTGACTTGCGCTTGACGCAATCGCGGAGCAAGTGTGGGATAGGTGTGGGGCAAAGTGGTGACTGCGTAAAAGCAGAGCAAAGGCTTTGTCAGAGCAACGTGTGATTTTCGCCACGAGTTCACCACAATTTCCTCAAAAATTATTACGACATAAAAAATTTAATAAATCGAGCTTAAGGCTAAGAAAATCCGTTCTTTTGTAGTTCGGATTTTTTTAAACACTACATATTGTGGTCTTGCTCTATCAATTCTCATCTTTGTTAAACCCCAGCTAGACCATAAGAAAAATACTTGGTGTTGGAAAGTGTTTTCTAGTGTGTGTAAGTGTCGGAATGAGTTATATTTATTTCACGTTCAATCGACGGACTATGCCCAAGCGTTGCCGCGCACACACAACACAAACACAGCCCGCGCGGCAAGGGGCGCCAACGTGAAAGGGGGAGACATGCTTACTGGTCAGTATCAGCGTTCGCTGGACTCCAAGATTCGCGTGACTCTTCCTGCACCTCAGCGCAAGCAGCTTGGAGATGTTGTCATCTTGCTCCGTCGACAGGACGCGCTTTACGGCTACTCACCTGAGGCGTATGAGGCTTGGATTGCAAGTCTGAACCTCAACCCAAGGAACCGCGACGACGTCACAGCACTTCGCATGCTGAACGCAGCAGCAACAACCGTCGACATTGACTCGGCCGGCCGCGTTGCTCTGGGAAAGATTGACGAGTCCGATCCACAGGCTAGGGAGAAGCTCCAGCTTGACCGCGACGTCACCATTGTCGGTAACGGCGACCACTTTGAGATTTGGAACACCAACAAGTGGAACAGCCTCTTCTCGGCAGATGACCGCGTTGCAACGCTCGAGGACCTCATCTTTGGCGCCTAGTGAGGCGAGAAGATCGTGAAGGTAGAAGACGGTAACTTGAAAGTCGAATATCGGCACCAACCAGTAATGCTTGCAGAAGTGCTGCGCGAGCTGGACCCCAAGCCAGGTGAAGTTGTTTGCGACTGCACCTTGGGAGGAGCGGGTCACACCGTAGAGATGGCAAAGCTGATTGCTCCAGATGGTCTTTCCATTGGAATTGACCAGGACGCAATGGCTCATCAAGCAGCAGCTGCTCGCCTGAAGCAAGAAGTACCAAACGCGGAGTTTTTGCCGCTTAAGGGAAACTTTGGCGACCTCGATGAACTTCTCGTTTCTGCAGAAGTCCCCGGAGTTGACTGTTTCCTCTTTGACATTGGTGTTTCTTCTCCTCAGCTTGATATCCCAGAGCGAGGCTTTTCGTACCACGAAGATGCCCCGTTGGATATGCGAATGGACCCGGGCAAACAAACTCCAACTGCACAAGAGGTCATCAACACCTACAACGAAGCCGACCTCGCCCGAATCCTTCGAATTTACGGAGACGAGAAATTTGCCTCACGCATTGCACGACGCATTGTACAAACGCGAGAAAAGCGTCCCATCCAAACGACGCTTGAGCTTGTTGAGGTAATCAAGGCAGCAATTCCCGCAGCAGCGCGTCGTCACGGCGGACATCCCGCCAGAAAGACGTTCCAAGCACTTCGTATTGAAGTGAACCACGAGCTTGAGGTTTTGGAGCGCGGACTACGCAGTGCAATTGCCTGGGCTAATCCAGGAGGCAGGATTTGCGTTATCTCGTACCACTCGCTTGAAGATCGCATTGTCAAGCACGTGTTCTCCGAGCTCAGTCAAGGTTGTATCTGCCCGCCAGACCTTCCGGTTTGTATGTGCGGTCAAGTGCCGATAGTTGACGTGATTACGCGCAAACCTCTTGTGGCCACTCCAGAAGAGATAGAGCGCAACCCAAGGGCGAGAAGCGCCCTGATGAGGGTAGCGGTTAAACGCGACCCAGAGAAATGAAGTACCCCATAGCACTTGTTGCTTGTTGTTAAGAAGTTTTTGAAGGGATTGAAGTTTAATGGCACGTTACGGATCAGAAGCTGTAGCACGCACAACTCAGTTTGAGCATGAGTACGCTCCTGAACAGAGCACTCGCACATCTTTTGAGGTTGTCCCTGGTGGCGGCCTTGATGCTGATGCTCGCCGTGGCGTAAGCAGCCAGTTCATCCAGCGTGTCAAGCTTATTGCTGTTGCTGCAGCACTCTTCCTGACACTTGGTGTTGTCCGTATTGGCATCTCTACCGCTACGGTTTCAACTCTTCAGGCTAATAACGTCATCAGAAATGAAATGCGCGCAACAACCGCAACTAACGATTCCCTGCGCGTTTCTCGCTCCCTGCTTGCAAGTACAACACGCATTGAGCGCATTGCTACTCAGAATTATGGTATGACTCTTGAGACAAATCGTCCTGTTGTAGATGTAAGCAACAACGCTTAGGCGTAAAATATACGTTGTGAGTACGCAGAATCGACATACTCGCGCATCGCGCAGAAAAACTCCTGAGGCCTCGTACGACGAGGCCTCTCGTGTGCATTTTCGTGGTCATCGTGGTAGCAGCGGTGGCTCGGATGGTGTTGGCCCTGAAGGTAGACTCCGTCGCGTAGCAGCTGCTATGGCAATTATGGTGGCAATTGTTGTTCTTAGGCTTGCTTGGCTGCAAATCTTTACGGCAGCAGATCTTGCAAAGGGCGCCGAGAATAACCGCACCAACGATATTGTCTTGCACGCTCGTCGCGGCACCATTTACGACCGCAACGGCAATGTCTTAGCCATGAGCGTTGACTGCAAAGACATCTATGCCAATCCTTCAGAGATTAAAGACGCAAGCTCCGTAGCTCAGGTTTTTGCCTCGCTCTTAGGCGGAAGCCCTTCAGACTACCTTGGAGACCTGCAGCAAGACACCACCTTTGTCTACGTGCGTCGTCGTGTTGACACTGATACTGCTTCTAAGATTGAAAAAGCACTTGACGAGAAAAACCTCAAGGGCGTCTATTTTGTTAATAACACCAAGCGTGTCTATCCCTATGGCAACGTTGGCGTTCAGATTCTGGGCTTTGTAAACGCAGACAACGAGGGCGCTTCTGGCCTTGAGTATTACTACAACGATATCCTTGCAGGTACTAATGGCCACATGATTGTTGAGACCGGCGCTGGTGGTACGCCAATTGCTGGCGGTACCTCAAACATCACTGAGGCACAAAATGGACAGGACATTGTTCTTTCCATTGATATTGAGCTGCAGAAGAAGGCAGAAGAGCAGCTTACTGCCGCAGTCAAAGACTTTGAAGCCCAGCAGGGTGGCTCAATCATGGCCATGAATCCTCGTACCGGAGAAATCTATGCCGCCGCTTCGTACCCTCTGCCAGATTTTAAGAGCGATAACGGCGTTGACTACGAATCCCTCAACCTCAAGCTAGTCTCAAGTATCTATGAGCCTGGCTCGGTATTTAAGGTAATTACCACCTCAATTGGTGTAGACAATAACCTCTTTGGTCCGAATTCAACCTTTAACATTCCAACTGAGCTCAAGGTTGGCGATAACAAGGTTACCGACGATGACTGGCGCACCAGCGCCATGGACATGAGCGTAAGAGAGATGCTCAGACGTTCCTCAAACGTTGGTATGGCCTTCCTCGAGACACAGCTCATAGGTGATGAGCGCTTTGCAGCAGGAATTGATAAGTTTGGTATAGGTCACACCACAGGCATTGACTTCCCTGGTGAAGCTACAGGAATTGTCCGCTCTCTGGACGAATATGAAGGCCCAACTGGCGGAAACATGGCGTTTGGTCAGGGCCTTGCAATCCCATTTATCCAGGTTATTCGCGCATATACCGCTGTTGCTAATAAGGGAACTATGGTGACTCCACACTTTATGGTTTCTAAGGGCGGTCAAGAGGTTACCTGGCCTACTAAAGACGTTATTTCCGCTTCCACAGCTGCGGCCGAGCTTGACATGATGACTACCGTTGTCAAAGAGGGTACCGGTGTTCGTGCAGGTATCTATGGCTATACTGTTGCTGGTAAAACAGGTACGGGCCAGCAGGTTGTGGAAGAAACCGGCTCGTACGGCGAGAATTCCGGTTTTGTTGCTTCCTTCTGCGGTATCGTGAATCCATCAGAATCTGATTTGATGGTTTACGTTGGACTTAACGATACCCACCAGCTTGCATCGCAGTCTGCTGCTGTGGTCTTCTCGCAATTTGCAAAAGACGCAGCTACACGCCTTAATATTCAACCAATCAATAACTAGGAGAGCTCATGGTTAAGCTTTCGGTTGAACAGATAGTCGCAGCTACAAATGCACGACTGCTCCACCGCGGAACCCGCGATGTTGCGGGCGCGGCTGTCATCGACTCTCGCGAGGTCCAGGAAGGCTCGCTCTTCGTGGCCTTCGCTGGCGAGAAGGTCAATGGAAACTCCTATCTTTTATCTGCTGCCCAGGCGGGCGCTGCTGTTGTAGTGGCATCTGAGCCTGTAGCAGACAATCTGCTCGACAACCTGGCCGCCACCGGAGTCAGCGTTCTTGAAGCCGCTGATGATGACTGTGAGGCGTTCCTGCTGGCTCTTGCCGCCACCTGGCGAGAAGCCCATCCAAACTGGCTGGTTGTGGGCGTAACTGGATCGGTCGGTAAGACTACTACCAAAGAAATGCTACGCCGCGGCATCGGCGCAACCCGTCGCGTACATGCTACCGCCGGCAACCACAACAACCTTATTGGCCTGCCGCTCACGGTGCTTTCTACTCCAGAAGATACCGAGGTACTTGTGCTTGAGCTGGGCATGAATCATGCCGGTGAGATTACCAGGCTTACCTCGGTTGCCCGTCCAACGGTGGCCGTCATTACCAATGTTGGTACCAGCCACATTGGTCTTCTCGGCAGCAGAGAAAACATTGCGCGCGCCAAGGCAGAGATTGTTTCTGGCATGCGCGCATTTGGCTCAATTGACCCTACGCTTATTCAGGCTTCGGCAGGGGACTACACCAAGTTCATTGCAGACGAGTTTGCTCGTCCTGCTCACGTTGTTTGCAAGACAGTGGGCGCAACAGAGGCTGACGTCATGAGTGCGCAGCAGGTTACACTTGACGAGGAGGGCCTTCCAACTGCCACTATTAGTGCTTCTTCTGGCTGGTCACGCACGGTAACCCTCGAGGTACCTGGCCGCGTTGTTGTCGACGACCTTCTTTTGGCGCTTGAGGCTATAGAGACACTTGGTCTTGATCTTGATGCTGCAGCAGAAGCTATTGAGCAGATGCCTGCCACTCGTATGCGTCTTTCGGTACTTGACGCAACCTGCGGTGCCAAGATTATTGACGATTCATATAATGCAAGTCCTAACTCAACAGCTGCAGCGCTTGACGTTTTGATGCAGATGCCTGCAGAGGGTCGCCGCATTGCTCTTATCGGAGAGATTGGCGAGCTTGGACCAGAGGAGAAGCGCCTCCACGGTTATGTGGGCGCCTATATTGCTGCTAAGAACCCAGACCTTGTTGCCTTTGTAGGCACGGGAGCCGCACGTGAAATGGTTGAAGCTGCGCGCGTCATGGGTTTCTCGGAAGATAAAATTGAACAGTTCAGTGATGTCAACGAAGCACTTACCGTGCTCGGACCAGTACTGAAGCGAGGAGACGTTCTTCTCGCCAAGGCATCTAGGTCTGCCCAGCTTGATATTTTTGTAAAAGGAGTTACCGAGTAATGTTTTACCAGACTATTTACCCAACATACCAGGTGTTTGTTGCGCTTGGTGTCTCCTGCATCATCACTTTGGTCTTAATGCCACTCTTTATCAAACTGATGAAGAAAGAGGGAGTGGGTCAGCAGGTTCGCGCTGATGGTCCTCAGCAGCACCTGGTTAAGCAGGGCACTCCTACTATGGGTGGTGTTGTCATGCTGGTTAGCATTGTGCTGACCTGTATTGCGCTTGCTCAGTGGAACACCGACCTCATTCTTGCCATGGCAGCGATGCTGCTTACGGGCTCGCTTGGTCTTCTGGACGATATTGAGTCCGTTGCTCATGGAAGAAGCCTTGGCCTCACCGCATCTCAGAAGATGGCTGGACTCATTACTATCTCTGTGGCATTTTGCCTGGCAGCAGTCAATATTTGGGGCATTACGCCCATTATTGCGTTCCCCGGTGGTCTTGATATCAACCTGGGTATCCTTACTACTACCGTCAATTTAGGTGGAAACATTATTTCTATCCCTTGGCTGTATCTTTTCTTTGTCTTTTTGCTCATGGCAGGCCTCTCTAACGCTGTTAACCTGACCGACGGCCTTGATGGCCTTGCAGGTGGCTGCGTTATGGTCGTCATGATTTTTATGGCTGCGGTAGCTTTCCGCTATGGCGAGAGTAGCCTTGCTGTTTTTGCCGCATCGATCGCAGGAGCTTGTATTGGTTTTTTGTGGTTTAACAGCTATCCTGCAAGTATTTTTATGGGAGACACCGGCTCTCTTGCCTGGGGCGCTGCCTTTGCAGCTCTAGCTGTCCTTACCAAGACAGAGGTAATTTCCCTGGTCATGGGCGGTCTTTTTATCATCGAGGCACTGTCCGTTATCATTCAGGTTGTCAGCTACAAGGCAACTAAA
The DNA here is from genome assembly GCA_916050095.1 of uncultured Atopobium sp. GTDB lineage: Bacteria > Actinomycetota > Coriobacteriia > Coriobacteriales > Atopobiaceae > Lancefieldella. The sequence continues at coordinate 663 of CAJZJP010000036.1, read as the reverse complement.
AAGCGCGTATTCTTGATGGCTCCACTGCATCATCACTTTGAGAAACTTGGCTGGAACGAGACAAAAGTAGTCTTTAGATTCTGGATTATTTCCGGCGCATTTGCTGCTCTGGGCTTTGCTCTGTACTTCCAGCTTCACTAAAGATATTGCTCTTAGAAAGGATCGCTTGCGTGTCGCTTCTAGAAACACTTGGAAATGTATGTGTTCTTGGTTTTGGTAAGACCGGCGTCTCTGTCTGCACGTATTTGCTGCAGCAGCCAGAGGGTCGTGTGTCTTCCGTAACTCTTGTGGGCGGCGCAGATGCTACTGTTGGCGAGAAGATCCAAGAGCTTGCAGACTCAGGCGTACAGGTACAATGCGGCTCCGATCAGGTTAAGGGAACTTTTGACCTGACTATTGCATCTCCTGGTATTCCAGACACCTCTGAGCTGTTTTTAAGTGCAAAGGCAGCTTCTCAGCAAATTATGGGCGAGCCAGAGTTTGCCTATCAAGAGAGCCCTTCACAGTGGATTGGTATTACCGGCACAAACGGTAAAACTACTACCACAAGCTTGACCACGTCAATCCTGCAGTATGCGGGTCTTGATGCAAGCGCTGTTGGCAATATTGGTCTAACTATTACGGACCAACTTGCAGAGAGAAAACCTAAGAGCTGGTTTGTAG
>CAJZJP010000035.1:0-7964 GCA_916050095.1 uncultured Atopobium sp. | reverse complement strand
ACGTTACTACCAACTAATGTTGTATAGCTAGCATTTGAAATAGTTGGTGTGTACTCAACAGCTTGTGCCTTTGTGTTGAATACAGTGAGCGCAGCAAATACAGTGAGCACAAACATAACTGTAAAGCTCAAAGACCTGCTAACTAAACCCTTAGACTGCATGATGCTCCTCACAGCTAGTTCAAAGATTTATTTATCTGCACACAAATAGCTGTACAAAACAATAAAATTTCTTTGAAACTCTAACTTATTATTTAAAAATATAAAGTTCTAAAGTACTGATGTCAAAGAACTATCTATATCTCCATAAAAAAAACTCCCACACGAAGTGCGGGAGTTAATATTTTTTTTGGATTGTAAGGAAAGCCTACTTACCCAGAAGCTCCTGAACGTCAAGAGCAATCATGTATTCCTCGTTGGTAGGTACAACCAGGACGCGTACCTTTGAATCTGGAGCAGAGATGTCACGGATTTCACCGGAGCGAACCTTGTTCTTCTCCTCATCAATCTTGACACCCATCCACTCAAGCTCTCTGACAACGCCAAGACGCATCTCGTCGGAGTTCTCACCAATACCAGCAGAGAATGCCATGGTATCAAAGCCGTGCATAGCCTGAGCCATCTCCATGATGAGCTGAGACGTACGATAATAGAACATATCAAGTGCAAGCAGGCAGTCCTTATCGCCAGCGTGAGCGCCATCCTCAATATCACGAGAATCGGAATGACCAGACAGAGCGAGAAGGCCAGACTGCTTGTTCATCATAGTGTCAATCTCATCGATGGAGTAACCACCAACGCGAGAAAGATAGAAGACAGTAGCTGGGTCAATAGTGCCGCAACGAGTGCCCATGATAAGGCCATCAAGTGGAGTAAGGCCCATGGTGGTCTCAAGATCGCGACCATCCTCAATAGCGGAAAGAGAAGCACCAGAACCAAGGTGGCAGCTAACCAGCTTGTGAGTCTGACCGTTGGTAAACTCATTGGTTGCACGCCAAATGTAGCGGTGAGAAGTACCGTGAGCGCCGTATTTGCGGACGTGGTACTTATCAACAACATCGCGAGGAAGAGCATAGCGATGTGCCTTCTCTGGCATATTGAAGTGGAAAGAAGTATCGCAAACGATTACATTGCCAACCTCTGGGAAGAGTTCGCGACAAATCTCAATAACATCAGCCTCAGCATAGTTATGAAGAGGAGCAAGTGGAGCAACCTCACGGACCTGAGCCAAGACCTTATCGTCTACAACAGCAGACTCTGGGAAGTACCAACCACCCTGAACAACACGGTGACCAATGCCATCGATTGGCTTATCAATAGTCTTAAGGATGTCAAAGACATGCTTAATAGCAGTCTTGTGATCAGGAAGAGCAACCTCAAGCTTCTGCTTCTCTCCACCAAGCTCCTCGTGACCAACAAAAGAACCTTCGATACCGATACGCTCGCAGTTTCCTTTTGCGTAAACCTCGCGGGTGTCAACGTCAAGAAGCTGATACTTAAGAGATGAGCTGCCTGCGTTGATAACCAGTACGTTCATGTGACTCCTCTTTCCGTGAAGCAGTGCAGACTAGTAAGTCTTTCTCTCCTACTTCAAATAAACATAACCGCATGACATCATAAACCCCAAGATACCCTGGAGTTAAATAGACGAGCAAAAAACTTGAATATTTTTTATTTTCCACCCATAGAGTCATTCATCTGCTTGCCGCCTAAAATGTGGAAGTGAACGTGATTGACTGTCTGACCACCATGCTTTCCAGTGTTGGTAACAACACGGAATCCAGTCTCCTTAATTCCTGTCTTTTCTGTTACCGCAGCTATAGCCTTAGTAACACTCTCAAGGGTTGCAGCAGGAATACCATCAATGATGTTGTCGTAGTGGTTCTTAGGTACAACAAGAACGTGAACAGGAGTAATAGGATTAAGGTCATTAAAAGCTACAACGTTTTCATCCTCATAGAGAAACTCTGTAGGGATTTCTTTGTTAGCAAGCTTACAAAAAATGCAATCAGACATAGCCTCTCCTTTACTCGTCTAAATATGCAGTAGAAGGTGCTGCGGTTGTATCAGTAATTGCAGCTCCTGCCTGGGACTCATCAAGCAGAACCTTAACCTTCTGCTCTGCAGTATCAAGCCTTCCACGAAGATCCTTTACCAGCTCAACGCCACGAGCATACAAAGCCAAAGACTCCTCGAGCTCCAAATCTGTGCCCTCAAGCTTACGAACAATCTGCTCAAGCTCAATAGAAGCATCTTTAAAAGTAAGCTCTTCAGTCTTCTTAGTATCCATGTTGTTCCCCTTATCTATGAAAGCTCAATGTCAGAAACAGTTGCCTTAATTGTTCCATCCGTCATTTTGACAAGCAATGAATCTCCAACCGAGGCGTCTTTGGCCGTTTTAATGACAGATCCCTTTTCATCTTGGACATACGCATATCCCCTTGTAAGAACCTTTAGAGGAGAAAGTGCGTCTAATTTTCCTGCAAGCGAAGACAGCAAAGCCTCATGTGGATGGAGCATGGCAGCACTAGCTCTGATTAGCCTTTGTGACTCGACAGAAAGCGTCTCTTTCTTTCTTACAAGAAGCGCTGGCAGAGCGTCCATAAGCCTTTGCTCAGTCTGATTAAGGTCTTCTGTTCTTGTTGAAATAATATAAGCAGGGTCTTTCAAACAAGGACGATCTGATAGCTTCTCTAGCTGGTACTGTTTACTTGCTAGAGCATTTTTCATTGCCAAGTTGGAACGCTGTGCAACAGTAGTTAGATCCGTCTTATAGAACTGCAAAATCTTTCTTGTTGCATTTCCAAGGCGAGAAATTCTGTTGTTGAACGTAGTTTGTAACTCACTAATGGCGGGAGCCACAGATTCTGCAGCAGCTGTTGGCGTTGAAGTTCTTCTATCAGAAACCATATCTGCAATGGTGGTATCGGGTTCATGACCAATGCCCGTGATAACAGGAACTGGACATGCAGCAATGGCGCGAGCCACTCCCTCATCATTGAAACACATAAGATCTTCAAATGAGCCACCACCACGCACCAGCAAGATTGCATCTGGATGTGTAGTTGCAGCAACCTGGAGAGCTCTAATAATAGTTGCAGGTGCATGAGTACCCTGAACAGCACAGCCAGATACCTCAAGCTCTACAAGAGGATTTCTGCGCGCAAGCGTACGCTTAACATCATCAATAACGCTACCAGAAAGTGAGGTAACTACACCAATGCGTGTACAAAACTCTGGAATGTAGCGCTTTCTGGAAATGTCTGTAAGACCTTCTTTTTCTAGCTTTTTAGCAAGCTGTGCCACCTTTTGGCGAAGGTCTCCTTCTCCGGCGATCTGTATAGTACGCGCATGAAAAGAAAGCTTGCCACTTGAAGCGTAAATATCAAACTTTCCTGTCATCTGGATTTTCATGCCGTCTTGCAACGTAATGCCACTAGCAGCATAAATCTTTGACCAGACAATAACTGCCATAGAACTAACAGGGTCTTTTACGTCAAAGTAACAATGCCCAGACTTATAATTTGGACCCCTAAATCCAGAAACTTCACCAACCACCGTCATAGATGGCATTGAGGCAACTTCATTTTTTGCAAACAGCACCGCATCAGATACCGAAAGAACAGAATCTTCTTTCTCTTGAATCTGATTCATTACTAGTTCCTGCTTCTGGAAGAACCAAGCAGATATAGAAGCTGGAGTGCAGAAACCATTGCAGCGGCTACGTAAGTAAGAGCAGCGGCAATCAGTACCTTTTTAGCGCCATTGTAGTCAAAGCCTGCAGGAGCATTTGCCTTCAAAAAGGCTAATCCACGCCTTGAAGCATCAATCTCTACAGGAAGCGTAACTATATGGAATAAAAAGGTAAATGCATACAGCCAAATTGCTAGCACAGTCATGCCTGAAACATTTAGCAAGACACCAGCAATAAAGACATAGATCCATGCTGCGGATGCTAAATTAACAACAGGAACAAGAGCGGAACGAACGCGAGATGGCATGTACATCTTAGCGGTCTGAACAGCATGACCCGCTTCATGACAAGAAACAGCAACTGAAGCTACGCTACCCTCAGAGAAGTTTGCATCAGAGAGGTGCAGGCAATTGTCACGTGGATCAAAGTTATCGGTGAGCTCACCAGAAATTCTCTTGATGCCAACATTGGCCGCTCCGTTAGTGTCCATCATGGTACGAGCAACAGAAGCGCCGGTAGCATTAAACCCTGAAGGAACTAGAGAATACTTTTTAAATTCATGTTTGATGTACCACTGAGTACCCAATCCGAGCACCAACGAGGCAACTACTAGAACAACGTATGGGATAAACGCACCTGAGTAATACATGTTTTTCTCCTATCTATGTATAAAGATGAGTATACCCAACTCACCGGACAAAAAGTCAGGTTTGTAAGAGTAATCATGCTTGACGCTAGGTAAAACGCTGCTTTTACAACAGCTCTACTCGACCATTTTTGACGGTAAGTCCTACCTCGCCATTGAGTAGTCCAACAAGCTGCTTGCCCACTAATTGATAGCGCCATCCAGTTTTAAGTCTTGCATCAACCTTGTCCAAAAGCAGATCAGTAAGATCGTCTTTATTGGCAATCAAAGGAGATGCAATTCCTTCTTTTTCTGAGACAATCCTGATAAGAGCATACATAAGCTCAACAACACCTTCAGAACCAGCTGAAGGATGAGCATGATGCTCAATTTTTGGACACTGATCAGCGGGAGTCTTTTGACCACGTTTGATTGCATCCAAAAGATGCACTACCCCACCTTGAGAAATCTGCTCGGTACCGCGAATTTTGCGTAGTCTATCAGGTGTTGTAGGCACACGACGACAAATCTCAATAATAAGTTCATCGGAAAGCACCCATTTACGTGGAACATCTCTTTTAGCCGCAGTATCTTCTCGCCAAGCACAAACCTCTCGAGCAATGGCAAGCTGTCTGCGTGTAAGCGAGCCAGAACGCTTCAAACGAAGATACGCCTGATAGGGGTCTCGACGATACTGCTCAATATTGGTGTGCTGGTCCATCTCTGGCTTTACCCAGCTTAAACGGTCAAGCTTGATGAGTTTCTCGATCATCTGATGATAAATTGCAGGAAGATATCTGACGTCATCCTCGGCATATACCAGCTGTTCTTTATCAAGCGGTCGCTTTGACCAGTCTGTTAAAGACTCTGCTTTAGCAAGCTTAACGTTAGCAAAATTTTCTACCAACCCGGCGTAGCTCACCTGCTGGCGCATACCCAAAAATGCGGCTGCTACCTGCGTATCAAAAACAGGTGCGCATGCGCAGTCCATTTTTTCTAGTAAGACCTCAAGGTCCTGTGAGCACGCATGGAAAATCTTAACAATCTGCGGATTTTCCAGGAGTTCTTTAAGAGGAGTAAGGTCATCAATAAGCAGCGGATCAATTGCGACAATCTCGGAACCTGTAGAAACCTGCACCAAGCAAAGCTTGGGAAAGTAGGTTTTCTCGCGAAGAAACTCCGTATCAACTGCAAGGATATGCGAGGTCTTTGCTCGCTCACAAAATGCGGAAAGTTCTTCTGAGGTTGCTATATACAATGCGTCCATCCAATTGCCGATTAAGTACCTGACGTAAAGAGATACACTCATACGTATCAAAATGATATACCAGCTTGTTGCAAATCTTCGGAGGATATATGAGAACCCTCATCATTCACAATCCTTGCTCGGGTTTTAGCTCTGATGCAATCTTTGAATTTGAGCGCGCTCTTCTGAAGTGTGGCGACGAATGCCTGGTAAAGCTAGTTGAAAGCCATTGGCGCACAGATGAGGTTCTGAGTTCTGTTCAGCCTGAAGATTTTGACGTAGTGGTGCTCTCGGGCGGAGATGGAACCGTATCTAGCCTGCTCTACGGCCTTAGAGGATGCCAGACACCTATTCTTGTCTTTCCTTCTGGAACCGCTAATCTTCTAGCTGCAAATATTGGAAACGCTCCTGAACCTAACGCACTGGCGCTGGCCTGCAGAAACCTTCAGACCGCACAGCTTGATCTGGGTGAGATTACCTGGACCACAGTGTCGGGAGAAACCCATGTAGCTGGAGTTCCTTTAATGGCCGGTACAGGCCTTGACGCAGAAATTATGCGTTCAGCTATCCCCCACAAACAAACCTTTGGAGAAGCCGCATACTTTACTGCGGCCCTAGCCAACCTTATGCCGCCAGTTCACGACTTCAAAATTACCGTTGACGGCAAAGTACATGAGCTTCAGGGCATTGGCTGCCTTATTGCAAACAGCTCCATGATACAAGCAGGAATTGAATTAGCCCCTGGTAATCGTATGAATGACGGTTTGCTTGAGGTTATTGTCATTGAGACTCACATGACTGCAAAACTGGTACGCCCACTGCTTTCTGGTTTCTTTGATCGCACGGGAGACTCGCTTGGTAGGCCCTACCTCAATAGCTTTAGCGGCAAAGAAATTACCGTTGAATCAACAGCACCTATGCCACTGGAAGTAAATGGCGAGGTCACCTGCCACGACATCTACGCCTATTCTGCTAGGTGTCTTCCTGGCGCAGTAAACGTAGTAGTGGACTACATGAGCCCCTACAGTAAGAAAGCATAAGAGCAGTTAAACAGCACAATAAGCACCGCCAAAGCTTGCGTTTTCTTTTCTTTCGTTTTCGTAACATTCAGCCAAAAAGATTGCACGTAACCGTCAGATTAACTAATCTTTTATAGATACATTGCTAAGGTACGCTCACGATTTTCTAATGTGTGCGCACAGTTGATGGGATATTTTTTGGTTGACGTTTCTAAAATTCGCGAGAGGTTCGATGAGCTTTCGACTCCTATTCTGAAGTCTGGAAGACTCTATCAGCTTGCAACTTTTACACAACATGGAACTACCAGCACGCTCGACCACGTTATTGCGGTTGCTTATAGCAGCCTTGCATTTGCCATGAACGCTGGCATCAAAGTTGACGAGCATGCCCTTGTACGTGGCGCGCTTCTGCATGACTACTACCTCTATGATTGGCACGATCACGAGGCCGCGCCAGACAACTGGCACGGATTTACGCACCCTCGCCATGCACTTGATAATGCTCGCGAGGATTTCCCTGATTTAACCCCTGTTGAGGAAGATATCATCTTGCATCACATGTTTCCTCTAGTTCCTATTCCACCTCATACCAAAGAGGCTTGGATTGTAACAACTTGCGATAAAGCTTGTTCAACTGCAGAAACACTAACAGGCAATCCATACAAAAAAGATGGTTTCCGCCCAACGGGTTTCTCGACACCTGAAAGCGATTTTCAGGGCACAACAAACAGTGAGTCAGGTGGGTTTAACGACTACATGGATTACGGAAACCTCTCGTGAGCACCATGACTGAGACACTGCGTACACTCTTTGCACTCGATAAGAATATTGAGCTCTTTGTGCAGCATCTGCCTCAGATGGTCATAATTTTTGCGCTGATTTCTTTTGGTGGTTGGGTATACGAGACCATTTACTGCTCTGTTGTTGAGGGAGAATTTACCAAGCGCGGTTTTCTTTTTGGTCCTACCTGCCCTATTTATGGCATTGGAGCGATTGCAGAATGGCTGGTACTAGGCCAGATTTCTAATCCAATTATTGTCTTTATCATTGGTGCAGTTTTAGCCACAGTTATTGAGTACTCGACCGGCCTCTTTTTGGAGCGTCGCTTTAAAAAGAAGTGGTGGGACTACTCCATGTTTAAGTTTAACTTGCATGGCCGAATTTGTCCCCAGGCCAGTGCAGTGTTTGGCGCGTTTTCTGTAACATCAGTCTTTGTGCTCGTCCCAACGATGCTTAATATTTTGATGATTTTCTCCAAGCATACTGTCTCGGTTGTGGCGTTTATTGTAGTCACCCTCTATTTTCTGGATACGGTTGCTAGCCTTCTTTGGAATGGGCCTACTACCCATCACAAAGTTGAAGCCGCAGCTCAAGACGCATC
>CAJZJP010000034.1:0-7983 GCA_916050095.1 uncultured Atopobium sp. | reverse complement strand
CTGTTGCAGCGCCCTTCTCGGCATAGACGGCTGGATAAGCAGAACCTACGCGCTTGATGAAATCTCGCTGAAGATCCTCTTTAGTGACAAGAGGTGCTCCAAGAACGCTGGTGCGATCAGAGAAATTACCGCGAGTTGGCTCAATTGGAGAATCGTTATCAGCAGGCGTGTTGTTAGCGTCTCTATTATCTCCACCGTTATTGCTGTCAACGTTTCCACCTCTACCGTTATTGGTATCAGTAGGCTTAATGTTAAGAACACCATATGTATCTGCGTGTACAACACGACCATCTGGAAGCGTAACGTCTTGGTTGCGGAGCAGGCCATTATTCTCGTCAAAATAATAATATGAGCCATTGATTGATTGCAGGCCAAAGAGGGCACCGTGCTCAGTAGTGGTTGGATCAAAGTACCAGGTCTTGCCATTTGGAGTATTAAACCAACCAGAGGCTAAGGCGCCACTTGATTGAGCCCATGCCCAAATATTGTTAGACAAGGCAACCCAACCATTAGAGGTCATACCATTGTTTACATCAACATAATACGAGCCACTAGAAGTAGCAAAAATGCCGGTCTTCATAAGTGGGTAAGTTGCATTCTCATCAAAGTAGAACCACTTACCATTGGGCATATGCTTCCAGCCAACATAAAGAGAGCCATCTGAATTTGCCCATGCCCAATTGCCATCAGCAAGGCTAATCCAGCCGCCAGAAATAAGACCATGATCAACATCAATATAGTATTTCTGATAGCCATCGGACATTAAGCCAAAGGTGGCGCGATAGTTGTTATTACTATCAAAGTAGAACCATTTACCGTTAGGCATACGTTTCCAACCGGCTTGCAATGAGCCGTCTTCTGTTGCCCATGACCAAGAATCGTCAGGCCAGTGAATCCAATTATTCTTTACAAGGCCATTTACTTCATCAAAGTAATAAGACTTACCTGAAATGGTCCTCTGGCCAAGAGCGGCAGCGTTATGAGGTGCAGCTGCGTCAAAGTACCAAACCTTACCATTTGGCGTAGTAAACCAGCCAGAAACAGCAATTCCCCTAGCATCAAAATAATGCCATCCATCACTGTCTTGCAACCAACAGCTGACATAAGGAGTTCCCTGAGTATCAGCATACTTCCAGCCATCAGCTACTTTACGCCAGCCAGGCTGCTCTTTTACTGTAGCATCAAATTGCATCTGACGAGTAATTTCTTGTCCATCAGAAGATTTTGTAGTGATATACAAGGTATATCGACCACTTGTTGGAAGAGAAAATGTTGCTGACGTATCAGATGTATTAGATGCAACAGTCACCTTTGATCCATCTGGACCAACATAACTATAGGTAAACGTCGCACCCGTAACTACACCAGTAAGAACTGGTTTAAGAATTACATCATTACCCTGTTGGACAGCGGAAACACTACTCATGCTCCACCAGGTATCAGAGCTGTACATTTCCCAAATTGCCCATGCATCTGCCCAGCCAATGTAGTCAACCTTGGAATTATCGCCAAGGTCTTTAAACTCAGCGGCATGTGCTGGATTAGAGATGAATTGATGCTCAATAATTACGCCAAGAATTCCCTTTTGACGAGCATAGCGGACAATACCGTAATAATCAGACTCGTCGCCGTTCTCGTAATAGTCTGTTCCGTATTGGTCGTTGTAGCCACGTTCTGTTGCACCGTCACCGCGGGTAACAATACCAACTTTATTTCTGAGGTAATAGTTAACCTTACCGGCAAAAATTTGACCGGAGAGATAAAGGTCATAGTTGTAGCTTACCTTATGAGGAACAAGTACCTCTGAGCCAGTTGCAGATGCAGGGCCGGCATTGTAGTGAAGCGAGATGATGGCACAAGCGTTTGCATCAACAGCACGCTGTACGCGCGTCTTGATCGATGGATCCTCGTGTTCTCCACGAACAACAACAACCTGTACACCCCATTTTTCCAGATACTTCTTGGCGTACATGGCAGTTGCCCAAGCCAGATCTCCCTCTTTGAGTCCAAAGTAGGTAGCACCTGGATCTCTGCCTTCAAGGCCATCACTGTGACCTGGGTCAAGCGCAATAGGTCTGCCAGTTGCACGAGCAAGTGCTACGGCATCTTTTAGTGATTCACTCTGGATAATGTTTCCTTGGGCATCCATAGTTGTGTAGGTAGTTGCATATGCGTTTTGAACTGTTGTTGCAAACAATGCTGCGACAATAAAGAACAAAACAGCAAGCAATTTACCGCGAGTATTAAATAAGCTGCGTTTCATGCGGTCCTCCGAAAAGTATTGGTTTACTCCTCTTCATACTTGCTAAAAGTTTACACTAGACTGGCACGTCAACAATAAAAAACACAAGCTCACCGCAACTTGATTGGAACTCTGTGATTTTCTCGACACTCGAAGATATTCTTGCAACCGATTTTGAAGCAGCAATCTTTGATTTTGATGGCACTATTGCTCATACGCACCATATTTGGAAGCTTGTTGACCAGAAGTTTTTTGAGTCGCGAGGAATCCCTTACACTCCAGAAATTGGCAAGATTCTCTCCCCTCTTGGATTTGAAAGGGGAGCCGAATGGGCAATTGCCACCTATGGGCTAAAGGAAGATCCAGAAGAAATTGTTGCCGAGTGGAAAGAGCTTAGTAAAAGCTTCTTTGTAAACTCCGTGCAGCTTAGACCTGGTGTTGTTGATTTTATTGGCAAGCTACAAGAAAAAGACATCCCTACTGCATTGGCAACTGTCAACGAGCCGGAGCTTCTTGCTCTTCTTGAGCCTCGTTTACATCTATCCACTCTGTTTGATACTCAGGTGTTTGCAGCAGATGTTGGATCTGCAAAAGATGAGCCTCATCTGTATCTTGAGGTGCTTAAACGCCTTAATGCTCCAGCCGAGAAAACAATACTATTTGAAGACATCCCGCTAGCTCTTCAAACAGGAAATTCTGTTGGCCTTATCACCTGTGCTGTTAATTGTGATGATGAGCATCAAGATATCGAGAAACTCTCTGAACTTGCTAACTTTACCATCAAGCATTGGTATTAAAGCTCTTGGTAACTGCAACTGTAAAAATAGCGATGTAACAAAAAAGGAGACCCGAAGGTCTCCTTTTGATGGTAGTGTTCGCAAGTACTAGATCTTGTGGACGCTAGAAGCCTGGAGCTTACCGTTCTGGCCGGTGGTAATCTCAAACTCGACAGGCTGACCCTCATCGAGAGTCTTGAAACCGTCCATCTGAATCTCGGAGAAGTGTACGAACAGATCGTCGCCATCCTCACGAGAGATGAAGCCGTAACCCTTGTCTGGATTAAACCACTTTACAGTACCCTGAGCCATTTCGTGCCTTTCTTTCTTAGCCCCGCAGGGCAAAACTGCGCCTGTGGAGCGCGATACCGTGACGTTTCGCCACGTGGAATATAATAACCTTAATCAACAACTTATGTGGCGAGAAACCACTCATGGAGGTTTTTACACCATCTACCGGAAGAGCCACAGGTAATCAAGCTGTTTTCCAGCATTTATTTATGGATATGTCTGCTATTAAACGATTTTTATCTCATTAGTTGAGCATTTTTTCATAGAAGATAGAGAATTTGTATAGGATTAATTTACGAGAACAATAACAGACATATCAAACTATTATTTATATAGAAAGTTATCCCTTCAAAAAAGGATATGACAATGGAGAAAAAGATGCGTTTTCCCTACAGACCTTCTACACAAAAGCTTATTGCAGTAGCTTCGCTAAGCGCAGCTCTGCTTTGTAGCTTTCATGCTGTTCCCGCTTTTGCAGAGACCGCTGATACCTCAGCAGTAAATGCTCCTGTTGTAACAACTGAAACTACTGCAGCAGCTGAAAATACTTCTCCTGCAGCAGCTGAAAACTCTCAGCCTGACTCACCTGCAGCGCCAACAACAACTCCAACAACAGACCAGACACCTGCTGTTCCAACAGAGAATACTTCGCCAACCCCTCAGTCTTCTGGATGGAGACAAGAAAACGGCCAATTCCACTATTACAAAGAAGATGGAACACTTGTCACAAGCCAGTGGATTAAAGATGATTCTGGCTGGCACTATGTAGATGCTAGTGGTAATGCAGTCAAAGGTTGGTATACAACGCCTAATGGTAAAACTTGGTATTTTGATCCTGCTGACCCGCTGCATAAGGCAATCTTCGGTGAAACTGAAATTGATGGTAAGTTTTACTACTTTGATTCAACAGACGGACTTGTAACAAATGGATGGGTATATCGTTCAGCAAGTTCTTGGTCATGGGCAACTGAAGATGGTACTTACTATTCTGGATGGAAGCATATGCCTAACGGCAAGTGGTTCTATTTTGATCCAGAAGAACCTCGTCATCGTATGTTAATTGGAACAATTCAGGTTTCTGGTACCTCATATTACATTGATGAATATGCAGGTATGATTTCTAACAGTTGGATTCAACTACCAACTCGTGAGTGGGCTTGGGCTCAAAAAAATGGCGCTCTTGCCTCTGGTTGGTTTAACACACCAAATGGTAGAACTTGGTACTTTGATCCATCTGTTCCACAGCATCCAGCGCTTATTGGCAACGTCGAAATTGACGGCACATATTATCATTTCGATGAAAACTATGGAATCCTTAGAAATAGTTGGACTCACAATGATGATGGTTCATGGTCTTGGGTAGATACTTATGGCTCATTCTATTCAGGTTGGAAACATTTCCCAAATGGTAAATGGTTTTACTTTGATCCAGAAGACTCAATCCATCGCATGAAAACTGGACTTTTCCAACTTCCTAGCGGTTCATATTACGTTGATGAAAATGCTGGTATGACTTCAAGTAATTGGGTGTCCCTACCAGACGGAAATTTTTCCTGGGCTCAATCTGACGGCTCTCTTGTCTCTGGATGGTTTACTACTCCTGGCAATAAGACCTGGTACTTCAATCCATCTTCAATTGACCATGCCGCATACGTTGGAGAGCATTCAATTGATGGAAAGAATTACTACTTTGATAAAAGCTATGGTCTAGCAAAAAATGAATGGGTTACTCTTTCAAATGGTGTAAAACGTTGGGCAGGGCCAGACGGAGTACTGACTGGATTCATTTCTCCCGAAGGGGTCTTCTCTACAGATGACGGTTCACAGCCAACAGGAACGGTACATCTTCCAGGATTGACCATTAATGTTGGCTCTGACCATAAAATTAAGACAGGTTGGATAAAAGAAAACAATAAAGATTTTTACTATCTTTCTAATGGTGCACCAGCAGATGGATGGCTTAATATTCATGGAACTTGGTACTATTTTAATTCCAATGGAGAAAAACAAACTGGTTGGATTAATTCAAAGGGCAGTTGGTACTTCCTTGATTCTGACGGCAAGATGAAAACCGGATGGATTAAAGATAACGGCAAGGACTACTATCTCAGTAATAATGGTTCCATGCAAACTGGTTATGTAACCTGGGGTGGAAAACTGTATTGGTCAGCTGCTGATGGCGCCATGGAGGAACAGCCTTGCTACTACCCTGATATGTATCGTTATGCACAGAACTACTATAGCGCTACTAACTGGCTCATCCAGATTGATACTACTGGTAATCGCTTTGCTGTATACAGGGGCTCACACGGCAACTGGGTTGTTTGGTACGAATGGCAGTGCACCACAGGAGCACCAGGTATGTGGACCCCTCATGGTCAATTTACCGTAGGAAACAAGGGCCTCTACTTTGGCTCTGGCTTTAGATGCTGGTATTACACGACCATTTCTGGTGAGTATCTTATTCACTCCATTCTCTATAACTCCGACGGTTATACCGTCCGTGATGGTAGGCTTGGATACAACGGTTCCCACGGTTGCGTACGTCTTGCAACAGAGAATGCTAAGTGGGTTTATGACAACATTCCTTATGGAACTAAGATTGTTATTTGGTAATCCAAATAAACATGAAGCTCTATAGCAATAAACCCCAACTCATATTGAGCTGGGGTTTATTTGTTAGCTTATAAAATGAGGTTACGCAAAATACTTTGCTTCAAAATCCTTAAATTGCTCTGGAGTAGCGTTTTGATCTACCGAGAAGGACTGTGCAACCGCTACTGCCTGCTGTCTTCTGAGACCAGCCTTATCCCCGTCTCCTAGTTGCTCATAAACGTGAGAGAGCCTATCGAGTGCATACACCACATACTCTGCAACTGAATCAGCTACGCCGGAGAGCAACATCATGGTTACAAGAGAGTCTGGCGAAAGCGCAAGAGCAGTCTCTGGGCTCAAATCAATGAGCTCTGCAACAGCTGCCTCTACCCCATCGAGTGACTCTTCAGTTTGAGTCTCTAAAGCATTTCCCAAACCTGCTGTGACCGTTGAAGTAAAGTCATCGATTACTTCCAAAATGTAATCTCGTTGAAGCATTTTGTTCCAATCTACTAGTTAGTAGGAACAGGAATACGTAAGTGATCAAATGCAGCATGCGTTGCCTGTCTACCTTGAGGTGTTCTAATAATAAGTCCTTGCTGCAAAAGATATGGCTCATAAACATCTTCAAGTGTAGATGGATCCTCTGAGACTGCGCTTGCAATGGTTGTGAGACCAACCGGACGACCTCTAAACGTCTCACAAAGCGCACGTAAAACACGCACGTCCATTACATCTAGACCAAGCTCATCAATCTCAAAGAATGAAAGCGCCTCTGAGGCTACCTGCCAGGTAATAGTACCTTCAGCTTTAACTTGTGCGTAATCTCGTACGCGTTTTAACAGACGATTTGCCAAGCGTGGTGTGCCTCTTGATCGAGAAGCAATTTCAGCAGCTCCCTGCTCATCAACTTCTACATCAAGGATGTTTGCCGAGCGCATAACAATAGTCTGAAGCTCAGGAACAGTATAGTAATCAAGACGATAAGAAATACCAAAACGATCGCGCAAAGGACCAGTTAGAAGTCCGGTTCTTGTTGTTGCAGCCACAAGAGTAAAGCGTGGAATATCAAGCCTGATTGACCTTGCCGCAGGACCTTTGCCAATAACAATATCTAAGAAGAAATCTTCCATTGCTGGATACAAAATTTCTTCAACCTGGTGATTAAGCCTGTGAATCTCATCAACAAAGAGGATATCTCCCTCTTCAAGATTGGTGAGAATTGCTGCTAAATCTCCTGCTCGCTCAATTGCGGGGCCAGAGGTTGTATGAAGTTTTGAGCCCATTTCTCCCGCTAAAACACCTGCAAGCGTTGTTTTGCCAAGGCCTGGAGGGCCAGAAAAAATAACGTGATCAAGCGGCTCATTACGACTTTTTGCTGCCTCAATAAGAACACGGAGATTTGATTTAACACGCTCCTGACCAAGATACTCATCAAGAGTTTTTGGTCGCAAGTTTCTATCTTGCTCCAGGTCTTCTGCCTGAAGCCCACTAGAAACTACACGCTGAGAAGTGTGTCCTGGAAATGGAGCTGGAGTAGACGACGACTCAAATAGGTTATCTGCATCTGCTTCCCACATTAATTACCACTTCCCAAACGCCTTAGTGCATATCCAATAGCAGCTTCAATTGTAATAGCACCAGCCTCTTCATAGCCCTCAAGAGCAAGTGTTGCTTCCTGAGAAGTAAAGCCCATTCCAAGAAGAGCCTCAATAGCCTCTGATTCTACAGAGGTTACAGCAGGTTTTGGAATAGCAGTAAAGTCTGCAGGAGACGTAAGACCAACAAGCTGCTTAAGCTCTGCATCTTTTGCAAACACATCAGAAAGTTCAATTACTAAGCGCTCTGCCTTCTTTTTACCAAGGCCAGAAACGCTCTTAAGACGATTTCCATCATTAGTAGCAACAATTACCGCAAGTTGCTGTGGTGTAAACGTAGAAAGCACAGAAAGAGCCAGTTTTGGACCTACTCCAGAAATTGCACGCAAGCGATCAAAGAGCGCACGCTCTTCTCGCGAAGCAAAACCAAAGAGTTCCATTGAATCTTCTCTGACCACCATACGAGTTAAAACGGTAACGC
>CAJZJP010000033.1:0-8141 GCA_916050095.1 uncultured Atopobium sp. | reverse complement strand
GACTTAAAGCCTTCGCCGATTGCCTCGTGGACCTCTGAAACAAATACCAGTGCATCGGAGTCAATCTCGGAAACGATAACTTTCAGCTGAACAACCTCCGTACGACCAAGAACGCACATCAAAACAGGCTTGTGCGCACCACTCCACAGTCCGCGCGCCTGAAGCTCCGTACAGCCACGATTAAGGTTATAAAGAATCTCGTGAGCGATTGCGTCGTGCTCAGAAGAAATAATATAAACGCAACGCTCGGACCTTGGTCCGTCGATGACAAAGTCAATCATTTTTCCTGTGACAAAGATTGCCAAGGTAGAATACAGACCGTTTTCTAACGAGAAGACCGGAATAGCCGCAATAATAATGAGAATGTCTACAATAATGATTGCAGTTCCTGATGGAATACCAAAGCGCTTGGAAACCGCCTGAGCAATGATGTCTGTACCACCGGTATTTCCACCCGCTCTAAATACAAGGCCAAGACCAAAACCACAGATAATACTGCCCCACAAAGCAGCAAGCATAAGATCATTGGCGCCAAGAGCTGGTAAAAAAGGTGCAAATAAATCGACAAAAATGCTGGAAATTAAGAAGCCTACAACACTCTTGAGCAAGTATTTTTTGTTGCCGCTTTTTGCAACAAAAGCCATCAAAATGATATTCATAGCGATTGTTTGCATACCAACTGGCAAATCAAAACCAAAAGGCAATGCAACAGCTCTGATAATCGTTGCAAAACCAGTAATACCACCAGCCGCAAGTCCGTTAGGAACTTCAAATACATCAAGGCCAACTGCAAAAATTGCACAGCCAAGGACGATAAAGAACGAATCTTTAAAGGTCTTTTGCCAAGTAGATTTTTGCACACTAATCCTTTCCGCCAACAACCCAGCGATGGTACGCAATGATGAACTGATCAAGATCGCCATCTGAAAGAACGGACTCTACGTTTCCTGTTTCTGCACCTGTTCTTAAGTCCTTAATGAGCTGATAAGGATAAAGAACATAACTCCTAATTTGATTGCCAAACGAGATTTCTCTCTTTGGACCGCGAAGCTCATCCAGCTCAGCTTCGCGTTTCTCCTTTTCAATCTCATACAAACGACTACGCAAGATATTCATTGCTGCAGCTTTGTTCTGAAGCTGGCTGCGTTCGTTTTGGCAGGTTACTACCGTTCCTGTTGGAATATGTGTAATACGAACTGCCGAGTCTGTAGTGTTAACTCCCTGACCTCCTGGGCCAGATGCATGATAGACATCAATACGCAGGTCATTGGGGTCAATAGCAACTTCAATATCTTCAGGAAGAACGGGTAAAACTTCTACACCAGCAAATGACGTCTGCCTGCGTTTCTTATCGTCAGTAGGAGAAATTCTTACCAGACGATGCACACCCTGTTCTGCACGAAGCATGCCATAAGCATTTTTGCCACTTACCGTAAAGGTTGCGCGGTCAAGACCAATAACCTCTGCAACAGGAGCGTCGTTGATATCAACTTTCCAACCACGACGATCACAATATTTGAGATACATGCGAAAAAGCATCTCGCACCAGTCTTGAGACTCAAGACCACCCTGACCAGGCTTAATAGTAACAATTGCATCACCATGATCAAGTTCATCAGTAAACCAGCTTGAAAGCTCAAGCTCCGACAAGTCTTTTTCAAGAGATGCCGCAAGCGCTTGAGATTCGTCGAGTGATGCTTGGTCTCCAAGCTCTGTTCCAAGCTCAAAAGCGGCCTCAGCATCACCGAGTTTCTCTTTAGCTCTATCAATACCAGCAACATCATCGCGAAGTGATGCTAGTTGAGTCATTATTTTTTGCGCAGCTTCAGCGTCGTCCCAAAAATTGGGGCGAGCACTTTCTGCCTCAAGTTCTGAAATTTGCTGACGCTTCTCAGTGAGGTGAAGATATCCTTCTACCTCAGAGAGACGCTCCGCTAAAGCTTGGAGCGAAACAGCCTCTGTATCAGCCATTCTTACCTGTTTCGGCCGTGGCAGTTCTTAAACTTTTTACCACTTCCACATGGGCAAGGGTCATTGCGACCAACGTTGACGTAAGGATTTGGATCGTCAGACTTACGGTAGGTTGATACAGAAGACTGGCTGGCGCCGGTTCCCTGTGGACTCTTTCCAATAGCTGCGGCATTCTTAAGCATGCTCTTGCCTTGCTTAAGTGCCTTTTGATCGCCGTCGGTCTCTTCTCCACCAGAATAGTGAGCATTCTGGAAGGCCTCTGCCTCAGTATTCTGACGTGGACGATTAACCAACTCAAGGCGGAGAATAGTACGGAGGAAGTCCTCATACATGGTGTTTACCAGCAGCGTAAATGCCTCATATGCCTCGGTCTTGTACTCAACCAAAGGATCGCGCTGACCAAAACCACGAAGACCAATGCCGGTCTTTAGGTAATCCATCTCCTGGAGGTATGCCATCCAACGAGTGTCAATGACGCGAAGCATTACCTGGGCAGCAAGCTCACGCATGACTTCTTCGCCAAGCTTCTGGGTCTTCTCGTCAAAGGTTTTTTGGACAAATGCGGTGACATCGTCTTCAAGCTGCTCAAACTTGGTGTCTTCGGTAAACTCTGGAAGATCAGTCTTGCCAGTAAGTTCAGTGAGCCACTTCTCAAGACCCTCAAGATCCCACTCGTCAGCGTCTCCGTAGCAGAACTCCTCGCAAATGCGCTGAGTATTAGAAGCAGTGACCGTCTCGATGAGCTCCATAAGATCCTTGCCATCAAGAATCTTGTTTCTCTCTGCGTAAATGACCTGACGCTGCTTGTTCATAACATCGTCGTAATCAAGGACGTTCTTACGCATTGCAAAGTTGACTTCCTCAACCTTACGCTGAGCACCTTCAACAAGCTTAGTAACAATCTTTGCCTTGATAGGCATATCATCAGGAAGCTCATAGCGTTGCATCATTGCTGCAACGCCATCCATGCGATCTCCACCAAAGCGGCGCATCAAATCATCTTCAAGAGAAAGGTAGAACTGGGTCTGACCAGGGTCTCCCTGACGGCCAGAACGACCACGAAGCTGATTGTCAATACGGCGGCTCTCATGACGCTCGGTACCAATAACGCACAAACCGCCTGCAGCAGTAACTGCCTCACGCTCAGTAGCGCAGATTTCCTTTGCTTCCTGGCGTGCGGCTTTTTTCTGCTCCTGAGTTGCCTCAGCTGGCTCAATTCCCTGGTTACGAAGGATATCTTCAGCCATAACGTCTGGGTTACCACCCAGAAGAATATCGGTACCACGGCCTGCCATGTTGGTTGCAATAGTAACTGCACCCTCACGACCAGCTTGAGCAATAATCTGTGCCTCACGCTCATGGAACTTAGCGTTCAAGACGTTATGCTTAATGCCGCGCTTTGACAGAATGCGAGAAATACGCTCGGAGTTATCAATGGAAACGGTACCAACCAGCACTGGCTGACCATTCTGATGGCGCTCTTCAACGTCTCTTACGACAGCCTCAAACTTAGCATCAATAGTACGATAGACCTTGTCATCGAGGTCTTCACGCTTAACCGGACGATTAGGTGGAATAACCTGAACAGGAACGTGATAAACCTCACGGAACTCTGCGTCCTCGGTCATTGCAGTACCGGTCATACCAGAGAGCTTGTCGTACATGAGGAAGTAATTCTGGAGAGTAATGGTTGCCAGAGTCTGATTCTCTTCACGTACCTGAACGTTCTCTTTTGCTTCAATTGCCTGGTGAAGGCCCTCAGAATAACGACGGCCTTCCATAATACGACCAGTGAACTCATCAACAATCTTAACTTCGCCGTCAATGACAACGTACTGCTGATCACGATGGAACATGTACTCAGCCTTCAGCGCCTGCTGAAGGTGATTGACTAGCTGGCCAGTCTCATCGTTGTAGATATCGTCAATGTTGAGAGCACGCTCGACCTTCTCGAGACCAATCTCTGTTGTTGCAATGGTGTGCTTTGCCTCATCCATCTCAAAGTCAACATCTGGAGTTAATCCACGAACTGCCTTTGCAAAATCCTTATAGGTACCTGCGGATTTAGTGCCAGCGCCAGAAATAATCAGAGGAGTACGAGCCTCATCGATAAGGATGGAGTCAACCTCGTCGACGATGGCGTAGTGGTGTCCACGCTGAACACGCATCTCTGGGCGAGTAACCATGTTGTCGCGCAGGTAATCAAAGCCAAACTCTGAGTTTGTACCGTACGTAATATCTGCCTCATATGCAGGCTTTTTAAGGCTCAGTCGCATGCCGTTCTGCAGAAGGCCAACACTGATGCCCAAGAACTTGTAGATGGTGCCCATCCACTCACTGTCTCGTTTAGCCAGGTAGTCATTGACCGTAACGATGTGAACGCCTTCGCCGCTCAGTGCGTTAAGGTAACCAGCAAGAGTGGAGACAAGCGTCTTACCTTCACCGGTCTTCATCTCTGCGATAGTGCCCTTATGCAGCGCGATACCACCGATGAGCTGGACATCAAAGTGACGCTGACCAATAGTTCTTACTGACGCCTCACGTACCGTCGCAAAAGCCTCTGGGAGAAGATCGTCTAGACTTTCTCCTTCAGCATAGCGAGCCTTGAACTTCTCGGTCTGAGCCTGAAGCTCTTCATCGCTCATTTCCTGCATTGTTGGCTCAAGCGCATTGATCTTCTCGACAATACGCTGATATGCTTTGAGGTCCTTGTCAGCGCCAAAGGACAGAATCTTAGAGAGGAAATTAGGCATAGCTTTTTCCTTGACGTCGGGCATCTATCTTCGGTTGATAGACACAGTATTCAACTTATATATCATACCCCGTCTAACTGCTTGAATCACACTACATGGCGTCGTAAAATCCCAATTTCGTTATTTCTCCACCACTAGTTTCTATTGATTCTTTTCCCTTTTCTGCACCTGCAATCATCCTGAGCTGTTTAGACGGCATTTTTCTACGCTTCATAACGTATTTCTGCACGTACAAATCGTAGTAATGCTGCGCATCCTGCGCCCGACCACATTTTCTCAGCGCCTGAATGAGCGCCATAAGTGTGTCCTCTCGCATATCATCAACAAGGTAGGCGAGCTCTGCAAAATGCACCGCAAGCGTATAGTGGGTAATTCTCAAAGCAGCCGCCGAAGCTGTTACCATGGTATCTATGTATTGATCTCTCAGGGCAACACGAATGGGATCTGCAAACCTAAAGCATTCATCCTCAGGAAGATACAGATCCCCTTGGTACAGCTCTTCCGCCTGCTTAGCCAGATGCACTATGTCTTCATCGTTGTTCGATGACGCCACACTCTTTGCTATTCGCGTAAAAATATCAATATCTACGGTCACCTGCTGGGGATTAAAACTAAGTGTCTTTTCAATCCGAGATGCTTCCAAAGGCTCACAATCTGTCTGAATCTCCTGGACTTCTTTGCGAATAACTCGAGTTGCTTGATACAGGCGCTCTTGCCAATGTGCCTGATCAGCCTCCGGCCAAATCTGCTGTGCAATCTGTGACCTAAAGCTCATGTGATTGTGAGCAAGCGCAAGATACACAAGCAGCGCCTTTGCCGATCGATAGGCAATTTTTCTGCCAGCAATCTCCTCTCCTTGAACCGACAAACTAAATCTGCCGAGAAGAGCAAGGTAAACTCCTGGATGAGCATTATTTACCTTCTCTACGTGCAGGCTCTTCAGAGCGGAGTCTTCAGTCCAAGAATCCCCCGCTCCTTGCCGAGATACTTTCCATTTTGTTATGTCTCTTTTTCCCTCATTTGAACGTAGGTAATGGAGCCATTCTTCTGGTGTTTCTCGTTCTAAGCACTGCTGAAATTCAGAGTCATCAGACAGAAGCGCTCTCACAAGCCACATAGCATTTTCAGGAACTCCATACTCAACCGCATCCAGCCAAACGGGAGCATGTCCGTTTACACTCTTAAAGAGCGCTTTATATATTGTTCTACATGCAGCTTTTAGCGATGGATGGGTAATTGCCTCAAGGCTTTTCTCCGTAGGTTTAACGCCTAAGAAAAATCCCGCAATATCTTCAATGATCTTTCCGACTTGCACCACATATAGTGAATCCCATTCCCTACTCAGCAGCACCGCTCTTCTCGCCTGGAGTTGCGCTTTGGGATATGCTCTGCTTCTGAGGCTGAGAAGAGCTCCAATAAGAAGCGCGGGCACTTGAATCATACGATTACCCTGCAGTTCTGCTTGGCTGATGAGCTGCTCAGTATCGTATAGGTCTCCCACAGAAGAGCTTTTTTCAAAAAGGTAGCGAACGCATTTAAGTAGTCCTACAGACCCCTTTAAGCCTCTGGCCTCACTTTCTTGTAAGAAGGAGATCGCGCCTGAAGCGCGCGTATCAAATTCCTTTTGATATACACCCAACAATGCGTAAAGCAATTCGACGTCAACAGCTTGAATTGACGAGGTTATTGATGCAGCCTTCTCATGCTGCTGCTCAAGAAGCAGCAGCTGAAGGGCATACTTAAAATTTCCTTGCAAAGCTAAATCAATTGCGCGTTTATGTAGAGCAATTTTTTTCTCTAGCGGACCCAGCTCAAGGTCTTCCTTCAAAGGTGGCAGAGGCTTTTGCAAAATCAACTTCAGTAAAGTCATATATGCCGTTTGCTTAAGAAATCCGTTAAATGAAGTGAGATTATTGAATGCCCTATCAGCATCTTTAGTATTCATCGGCCCCTTAGCAGTAGACAGCGAATCCACCATTCCCTTAGCAGCTTTTTTACTTGAGTTATCGAGCGTACAGTCAGAATGTGTGGCAGTAAGTGCGTTATCTACCAGCTCAATATATCCAGCGTCTGCAAATTCCGCTGCATGAGAAAGAACAATTTCCCAGATAATCTCTTCTCTAACCAGTGAGCTCACAAACGCAGCCTTAGAGAAATCTTCTCTATCGATCAGCAGGGCTATGGTTTTCAGAACAAGCTTTTCATGCTTACTCGCTAGAGCCACAAGCTCCTGTTTATTAAAGTTCAACACATCAAATCTTGTAGCATGAAGACACGAGAAACGCCTAGTTTCTACATGCACGCCAAAGAAAGGCGCATCTTGCTCTATCTTGGCCAAATACTCAAGATCAACTTGTCCGCATATACGGCTTAAATCATCAAATGAACCAACACCGAGCAACATCATGCCCAGCCTGAGCCTAAGTTCCTCAATGCCTAGCGAGCTTCTGAGCATATACGATGCAACGCAAGCAAGACTAGTTAGATACGTAATTGGAACATCCACATCTCCATGCTCGCAAAATGTAACTGGCAAAGAGTAAACAAGCGTTGGAATACCGCGAGTCAATCTCATATTAGTCAAAATTGATTGTTCAGAATTATCTATTCCAGGCATAAACGTGAGCAGCTCATTCTTTCCCAAAACATACACACTAGGGACTTCGTCGATTAACTGACGAGCTTCAGGAGATAAAGAAATCGCAACAAGACAGCCAGCCATGCGAAGGCGCGCAATTGATTTAACCTGGCGAGAAACAAAATACTCGTCAGACGGAGGAAAATCATCAATAAGAACTAACCTTTTAACCGCCTTTGATTTCTTAGCATTGCAGATAGAAGTGCTTTTCTTAGTAAGGATCTGAGTTGCCTCTTTAGCCGACAAACTGGAAAGAGAGATTTCGTACACAGTCCATCCGTGTGACTGCGCATAATCTGCCAACTCACGCAAAAACATGGTCTTACCCATGCAGGGCTCTGCACAAAGCGCGAGCGGCCTATTGGTCTTTTCCATTGTTCTGAGGAAGTG
Organism: uncultured Atopobium sp.; assembly: GCA_916050095.1. Classification (GTDB taxonomy): domain Bacteria; phylum Actinomycetota; class Coriobacteriia; order Coriobacteriales; family Atopobiaceae; genus Lancefieldella. The sequence continues at coordinate 389 of CAJZJP010000033.1, read as the reverse complement.
CTGAGGTGGAACTACCCTGCTATAGTCACCCATCACATGGCGAGAAGACCCACCGAGCAGCGACTCTGTTCCAGCAGTTTCTCTGTTTTCTGACTCCATAAAACCTCTCCTTACTGTTCAAACACTCAAGCGCTACATGCGCTCTAACATTTCTTGTCTCAAAATTTGGTGTGGGATAAATAATCAAGCCAAATTTGTCAGAAAGTGAGAAGGTTTAGGTGAACGGTAGGTGAAATATGGTCAGATTCGTGACAGATTAGTAACAAAATGCACACAGAAATGCACAAATGTTAAAACAAGATAACATCAAATGGTAAAAATTATCTTCCGTGAACGGCATTTAATTAAGAAAATTATGTAAATATTGTGATACACAATAAATATATAAT
>CAJZJP010000032.1:0-8942 GCA_916050095.1 uncultured Atopobium sp. | reverse complement strand
GTCTCATCAAGTCCGCGCTGGAAGGTCTTGCGGGTCTTCTCTGGCAAAGCCTCAAGGTCACCAAAGAAACGCAGCTTTACGTTTTCTTGATGGAACAGCGGAAGCTCTTTGAGCAGCGTCTCTGCAAACAGACGCATAAGCAAGTCAACTTCACGTTGAGGGCGTTTCCAGTTTTCTGTAGAGAACGCATAAACCGACAGAACGTCCAATCCAAGGCGCACGCTTGTAGTAACAGCCTCACGCAAAGAAAGAACACCGGCCTTATGACCTTCGGTTCTGTCAAGTCCACGAGCTGTAGCCCATCTGCCGTTTCCATCCATAATGATGGAAACGTGAGACGGAATAGTTTCTAAATTGATATCAGAGAGACTGATGTCTTCTGGTGCGTCTGAGAAATACTGGACGAGTTTGTCTGTATCAAACTGCACTTAAATCTCCATGATTTCTGAAGTCTTGGTCTTAAGAAGAGACTCAATCTGTGCAATATAGGTATCGGTCAACTTCTGAATACCGTTCTTCTCGCGCTTCTGATCGTCCTCAGACAGCTCCTCATCGCGCTCAATCTTGCCATTAACGTCACGACGGACGTTACGAACAGCTACGCGAGCTTCCTCAGCAATCTGCGAGCACTCTTTAGCAAGCTCACGACGGCGCTCCTCGGTTGGCATTGGGAAAGGAAGCCTGATAGCAGAGCCATCATTAGATGGAGTAATACCAAGGTCAGAAGTCTCAATGGCCTTCTCGATGCTCTTTAGAGCAGTCTTATCCCATGGCTCAACAAGCAGCATAGATGCCTCAGGAACCTTGATTGCTGCAAGCTGAGAAATTGGGGTTGGCTGGCCATAGTAGTCTACCTTGATGTGATCAAGCGCATGTGGATTTGCACGACCAGTACGAACACGACCAAAGTTATTCTTAAGTGCCTCGATGCACTTCTCCATAGACTGCTTAGCTTTATCAGAATGAACGCTCATTAGTCCTCCTCAACGACAGTAGTACCGACTTCTTCTCCGGAAATTGCTTTCATGAAAACGCCTTCAGACTGCATGTCAAATACAAGAATTGGCATCTTATTATCTTTGCACAGCGCAATTGCTGCAGCGTCCATAACCTTAAGTTCTTTGGCGAGAACATCTTTGTAGGTGACAGTGTCAAACTTAACTGCATCTGCATGAGTAACTGGATCGCAGTCGTAAATACCATCTACCTTTGTTGCCTTCATCAGAGCCTCTGCGCCAATCTCGCAAGCGCGAAGAGCTGCAGCAGTATCAGTAGTAAAGTAAGGGTTACCGGTACCTGCAGCAAAGATGACAATACGGCCCTTCTCAAGGTGCCTAATAGCACGACGGCGAATATAAGGCTCTGCAACCTGAGCCATGGAAATTGCACTCATAACACGGCAATCCATTCCATTGCGCTCAAAACAATCCTGAAGTGAGAGAGCGTTGATTACTGTTGCAAGCATGCCCATGTTATCGCCTTGAGCACGATCCATGCCAGCTGCTGCCTGAGAAACGCCTCTAAAGATGTTTCCGCCGCCAACAACAATGGCAACCTGAACGCCAGACTCCCAAACAGGCTTAATTTCTTTAGCAAGCATTTCTGGAATTGAAGGGTCAATACCAAAGGATTGCTCACCCATCAATGCTTCACCAGAAAGCTTTAAAAGTACTCTTTTGTATTTAGCTGAAGACAAAGCTTCCTCGCTCTCTCCGTTTGCCATAGTTGTAATAATTCTAACAAACGACACCGTAAGTTTTGCAGGAATCGCGTTAAAAAAAGAGCCGGTTGAAGACAACCGGCTCAAAATAATTGAAGTAAAAAGTCTTACTCTTCACCAAAAGCAAAACGCACGAAGCTGACAATCTTAACCTCGTCGTCAACCTTCTTGGAGAGCAGCTTTGCGTACTCAGAAATGGTCATATCTGGGTCCTTAACAAATGCCTGCTCAGTAAGGACATACTCCTTGTAGTACTTCTCAAGACGACCATAAGCCATCTTCTCCTGAATAGCCTCAGGCTTGCCGGACTCAGCAGCCTGTGCCTTGTAAATGGAGAGCTCGTGATCAACGATGTCCTGTGGAACATCCTCACGGCGAGCAGCAACTGGAGCAGCTGCAGCTACCTGCATTGCAACGTCGTGTGCAAAGTTCTTGAAGTCCTGAGACTCAGCGGTCTCTGGCTTGTTGAACTCAAAGGTAACAATGTCAGCAAGCTTGCCACCAAGGTGGATGTAGCTAGCAAGAGCGCCGTTTGCAGCCTCAACACGCTGGAAACGAAGAACACGCATGTTCTCGCCGATGTTGTGGATCTTATCGGTGATTGCCTCGTCAACGGTCTCGTCGCCAAGCTTAGCAGTCTTGAGCTCCTCAACGTCAGCTGGGTTGCTCTCAACGACAACTGCAGCAAGATCGCCAGCAAAGCCGGTGAACTGTGGGTTAGTACCAACAAAGTCAGTCTCGCAGGAGAGCTCGAGGATTGCGCCAGTCTTGCCGTCTGGGCTGATGAAGGTAGCAATGGTACCCTCGTTGGTGTCACGACCAGCGCGCTTAACTGCCTTAGCAACGCCCATAGTACGAAGAATATCTACTGCCTTCTCAATATCGCCCTCAGCCTCGACGAGTGCCTTCTTGCACTCCATCATAGGAGAGCTGGTCATATCACGAAGCTGCTTAACAAGTGCTGCGGTAATCTCTGCCATGTTTTCCTCCCAAAAATCTACTGAATAACTAAATTATTTAACCCGTTGCTAAGAGTTACTCAGCAGCTGGGGTCTCGGACTCAGCACCCATCTCTTCAGCAGAAATCTGCTCCTTGCCGCTACCTGCAAGAATTGCGTCTGCAGCAAGCTGGCACATAAGAGAAATGGAACGAATAGCATCGTCATTTGCAGGAATGCCGTAATCAACAACATCTGGATCAGAGTTGGTGTCAAGCAGGGAGACAACTGGAATGTGAAGACGGTTTGCCTCACGGATTGCGTTCTCTTCACGCTTGGAATCAACAACAAAGAGAGCCTGTGGAAGAGAAGTCATATCACGGACGCCACCGAGGTTAAGCTGAAGCTTCAGAAGCTCCTTGTTCTTAAGAGCCTGCTCCTTCTTAGGAAGAGTTGCCATACGGCCATCCTCTACCATTGCCTCAAGCTCCTCAAGGCGCTTGATGCGGGAACGCATGGTGACAAAGTTGGTGAGCATACCGCCAAGCCAACGCTGGTTGATGTAAGGCATGTTTGCACGAGCTGCCTCAGTAGCGATTGGCTCCTGAGCCTGCTTCTTGGTGCCGACGAAGAGAACGCGGCCACCCTTAGATGCAACATTCTTCAGGAAAGTGTAAGCAGCGTCTGCGCCAAGCATGGTCTGCTTAAGGTCAAGAATGTAAATGCCGTTGCGCTCACCAAAGATGTATGGCTTCATCTTAGGGTTCCAACGACGAGTCTGGTGACCATAGTGGCAACCAGCATCCAGAAGAGTCTGAATAGTAATCTTTGCAGCCATTTTTACCTCCATTGGTTGTTCCTCCGTACGAGTTCAAGCCTTGTTAAAACCACCCAACACCTGGCTTAGCGTTAGGCACCACGGCAAACAAGTAGTCGTACGTGCGATTTTGTGCTGTTTGGTAACAGCATGTTGTGCTTCTACACAACTTTTGAAAGTATAGCAGGAAAACAAGGGCTACGTCTATAAAGAATTTAGACCATAACCTCTACAAATACTGCGCAAATACATCTGACTCCCCTGTGCAAGATCTTCCACAACAATGCACAGGTTATTTTGATCTTGGATGAGCTGCTTTTGCTGCTTCTTTGAGCCTGTCAACTGACAAATGCGTATACACCTGTGTAGTTGAAAGCGATTCATGACCTAAAAGCTCCTGCACAATACGAAGATCCGCTCCACCACCAAGAAGTTCTGTGGCGTATGTATGTCTCATAGCATGCGGCGAGAGTGAGCTGTCTAGCCCTACAGCCGTTAGATACAACGAAAAAACCTTGCGCAAAGAGTCCGCGCTCATAGTATTTCCTCTTACGGAAATAAAAAGAGCCGAATGTGCACGGCCCGCTTTATCTTTCAACAAAAGCGTAGGTCGAGAAGAACTTAGGTACTTTTTAAGCCACCCGATAGCTGACTCATAGAGCGGAACAATTCGCTCTTTAGAGCCTTTACCAAAGAGACGCACTGTTCCATTTTGCAAATCAACCTGTTCAAGCTTGAGAGACGCCACCTCAGAAATACGAGCTCCTGTTGCATACAAAAACTCAAGAAATGCTCTATCTCTAAGCCCTACCGCGGTTGAAACATCACATGATTCTAAAAGCCTATTTACATCGGAATCAGTCATAGTATGTGGAAGATTTCGCGGCGCTCGAGGATTGCTGAGCGCAAGAGCAGGATCTGTAGCAATCAGTTTTTCTCGCTGCATCCATTTGTAAAAACCACGCAGCGCAGATAAATGCCTATTTAGTGTTTTTGCTGAATATTGAGCCTGTTTGAGATAGGCCAAATAGAGGCGAAGGTTTCTGTGATCAACCCGAGTTACCGCAACACCTTCCCTACTACACCACTGCTCAAATGCCAAAAGATCAGTCTGATATGACCTTAGGGTATTCTCGGAAAGATTCCTGACCTTACTTAGATACTCAATAAATTGTTCAACGTGACTACCCTGCTCTTTTGAAATAGCCACGTTAATCACGCTTCATGCAATCAAAAAGTTCCTGACGAGAAGAGATGTAGTCATCAAAGTCTTTATGAGCACGCTCTGCCATCTTTTGACGACGCTCGTCTTTTCTTTTGATATGCTCGTCCAGTGGCTCAAAAATTCCAAAGTTAACATGCATGGGCTGGTAATCTTTGGTGTTTGGGTTTGTTGCATAACCCACAAGAGAGCCAAACGAAGTGGTCAAAGGAAGCCTGACTTCCTCTTTGCCCAACAGACGAGCATACATGTTGAGTGCAGCAAGCAATCCAGATGCTATAGCCTCAACATAGCCTTCTGTACCCGTAATTTGACCTGCAAGAATAGTAAAAGTTCCCGGAACTCCAAACGAACCATCAAGCGCATGAGGAGAGTCAACAAAAGAGTTTCTGTGCATGACGCCGTAGCGAACAAACTCAGCGTTTTCCAGCCCTGGGATGAGGGTAAATACGCGTTTTTGCTCTCCCCAGGTAAGATTTGTCTGAAAACCAACCAAATTAAATGCTGTCTTGGCTGCATTTTCCGCACGAAGCTGAACTGCTGCCCAGGGGCGTTTACCTGTTCTAGGATCAATAAGTCCTACTGGCTTCAAAGCGCCAAATCTAATGGAATCATGTCCTGTTCTTGCTACTTCCTCAATAGGCTGACAAGCTTGGAACAAATCAGACTGCTCAAAATCGTGGCCAATAACACGTTTAGCAGCAAGCAGCTCATCTACAAAAGTGTCATATTCCTCTTTATTCATAGGGCAATTGAGATAATCGCCAATTCCCAAGTCCTCATAACGAGATTGAGAGAAGGCAATTGAATGGTCAATTGATTCATAAGACACAATAGGCGCTGCTGCATCAAAAAACGACATTCTGTTAGTTCCAACACGCTTAGAAATTGCTTCGTACAAGCTATCTGAGCACAGTGGTCCTGCAGCAATAACTGTTGGCTCATCAGATAACTCCGTGACCTCTGCATGAGTTACCAAGATGTTTGGATGATTTCTGATCTGCTCAGTAACAGCCTTTGAAAAATCTTCTCTGTTGACCGCAAGAGCGCCGCCTGCAGGAACAGAGTTTTCTTCTGCAATACGAAGCAGAAAACTACCCATTTTTTTAAGCTCAGACTTTAAAATTCCAGCTGCAGAATCTTCCTTGGTAGATTTCAGAGAGTTGGAACAGACCAGCTCAGCAAACATATCTGTGTGGTGTGCTGGAGAAGAAACAACAGGGCGCTGCTCAATGAGCTCTACAGAAACACCACGTGAAGCAAGCTGTAAAGCACATTCGCTTCCAGCTAAACCAGCGCCAACTACAGTAACTTTTTGTGTCATTGTTCACCTATCACACACTACGAATCCAAATAAAACTCTTTAGAAGGAGTATACCTTCCATCCGGTAATCTTTTTACCATTCCACGAGCTTCATAATCAGTAAGAGAATTTAACACGGTAAGTACGTTTTCTGATAGCCTCCATGCAAGCTCTTCTGGTCTTGAAGGAGAAGCAATAAGTGCAGATAAAAGTGGTGTTAGCTTCTTATCTTGCTTCAATTGTTCCTGAACTAGGCAATCAAAATCTAATGAAATTGCAATGCCCAACGATGTCTCATCAGGAATAATTTGAGCCCCTTCAGAGATGAGTCTATTCGTACCAGCAGAAGCAGGAGAAAAGATAGACCCGGGTATTGCATAAATAGTTTTACCAAGTGAGTTAGCAAACTCAGCAGTACTCATGGTGCCTGAGCAAAGCCCCGCTTCCGTTACCAAGAGTACTTTACCTAATGCCGCAATAACCGCATTTCTTCTAGGAAAAGCATAACGTCTAGGAGGCGTTCCCCACCTGTCTAGAGAAATGACTGCTCCCCTTCCTTCTCGCGCTGCTTCAAAAAGCTCTGCAGAGGTAGTTGGGTAGGTCACGTCTGCACCACAGCCTGCCACAACAACAGTCTTTCCACCAGCATTAAGAGAAGCCATACCCGCCATATAATCGCAGCCAAGAGCTCCGCCAGATACCACCAAAATATTGTTATCAGCGGCGCATCTGCCAGCCATTTCTGCAATTGCCATGCCATATGGGGTGGCCCTACGAGCCCCAATTACAGACATACAAGGTTGTTGCAAAACGCTTCTATCCCCCATTCCATAGATAATTTCAGGCGGATGGTTAAGCAGTAGCAATTCTTTTGGATAGTCCTCATCTTCTGATGAAATCTCCCATCTCTCCACTGCTACTCCAAAGAACGAGACCTATAGGCAACCGCCTCAGATACGTCGTCTTTTGTCACTTTTTCATGGTGAGCAATATCTGCGATAGTCCTTGCAACTCTGCAGGTACGCGTTATTGCTCTACCTCCTAAATGAAGTCCACGAGCAAATCTATGCAGCAGTTGCAATGCCGATTCATCAAAGCTCTCCACATACTTTTGGCGAGAAGTGCCATCTAGTCCACGGGTTTCTCGCCAAGAAGCAAAGTCTCTACCAGAGACAACGAGCGAGCGCATACCTGCCGAAGTGAGTCCTAGCTCACCTTGAATTACTCGATCAGAAGAAGGTCGAGCTACATCACACACAATATCTATTCGATCCATTAAAGGACCTCCAATTTTTGATTGATACGTAGAAATCTTTCCTGGAGAGCACTTACAGGTGTGAGTCTTATCCCCAAAGTAGCCGCAGGGACAGGGGTTAGCTGCAGCAATGAGCTGAAACTGAGAAGGAAACTTATAGATGCCATCCACTCGCGCAAGGCGTACATATCCATCTTCGATTGGCTGACGTAAAACCTGCAGCGTATTAGAAGCAAACTCGGGCAGCTCATCTAAAAAGAGCACGCCTTTATGGGCAAGAGAAATTTCACCTGGGATGACAGGTCTGCCACCTCCAATCATGCCTGCTACAGAAGCTGAATGATGAGGAGACCTAAAGGGCCGTACACCTGCTTGAATAGAATCTGTTTCACACCCCGCTACAGAATGTATGAGCAATACCTCATCGCGCTCTTCTTTAGAAAGCTCTGGGAGGATAGTTGGAATTCTTTTAGCAAGCATGGTTTTACCTGCACCTGGCGGGCCAATCATGAGCATCCCCAGGTTTCCTGTGGCTGCGATTACAATAGCTCGCTTGACTAGTTCCTGGTCAATCACCTCTTCAAAGTCTAAATTCTCGCTGAGCATTGCTGTTTCAACAGCATGCTTGCGCTGAACCAATGGCTTACAGAATGATTGATCTCTTAAACTCAAGTTGAGCAATGATTGAATTCCAATAACATGGTTCCAGTCAGAACCAAACAAATTGCAATCTGAAGAAGAAATGAGCTTCATTCCCAGTTTCTTAGCAAGCATTGCATACGCTGCCATACCTCTAACTGAAGAGATCTTACCGTTTAATGAGAGTTCTCCAACAAACAGCCTGTTATGCACAATCTCTTGAGGAATCTGTCCAGTAGCTGCAAGAATAGCAACGGCTATAGGTAAATCAAATCCAGTACCTGTCTTCTTTATATCTGCAGGCGTCAAATTGATTGTTACTAGCAATCGAGGGATGGTAAAACCAGCAGCTTTTAGTGAGCAGCGCACGCGAGAACGAGATTCCATAATGGAACTGTCAGGCATGCCTACGATGGTTATTCCAGGAATGCCGCCTGAAATACCCACTTCAACATCTACAGGTATTGCTTCAATTCCTCTAAGAGTTGCGGTATGAACGCAAATGGTTGCTTGACTCATTGCTCGTCCCAGCTAAATGCTCCAATTAAATGCCTTAGGCTTGCTGTGCTCGGAGCAACCAGATTAATAGCAACAACATCAAATCTAATAGAGGTAAGTGCTGGATGAAGCGCTGCATACATAAGCGCGAGCGTTCTGTATTTTTCCTGCTTTGCCCTATTTACAGCCAGCTCAGGCATGATGCTATCGTCTTTGTTCAAAATACGTCTTGTCTTTACCTCAACAAGCACAACGTTATCGCCATCTTGAGCAACAATATCAACCTCACCAATCTGACACGTCCAGTTAGTTTGGATAATTTTGTAGCCTCTTTTGATGAGGTATTTTGCAGCAATCTCCTCGCCCTTCTCACCAATTTGGCGAGAAGACATCTCTTCTAGCGGAATTCTTTCCTCTTGTGCGTTGTCCTCTTCGGAAGCCTTGTCCTGATCTTTTGGCTCCTCCTGTGGTGAGGGTTTCTCCTCTACCTCATTAGGCAAAGAACCTGGATACTTGCTTGTGTCTTTCTTGCTCATAACTCTCCTTTCAT
>CAJZJP010000031.1:0-8954 GCA_916050095.1 uncultured Atopobium sp. | reverse complement strand
CTGAGCTGGAGTGGGTTCGTTCGTCTCCTAAGGCTCGCCAGGCAAAGAACCGCGCGCGTCTTGACCGCTATGAGCAGATGGAAGCAGAGGCTCGTGCGTCCAAGAAGCTCGACTTCACCGAGATCCAGATTCCTGTGGGTCCGCGTCTGGGCCAGAAGGTCCTGGAGGCCGACCACATTCACAAGGCCTTTGGAGACCGCGTTCTTATCGACGACCTCTCGTTTAGCCTGCCAAGAAACGGCATCGTTGGCGTAATTGGCCCCAACGGTGTTGGTAAATCCACGCTGTTCAAGGCTATTGTTGGCCAGGAGGAGCTTACTTCCGGCACGCTTGAGATTGGCGAGACGGTTCAAATTTCTTACGTTGACCAGCTCAGGCAGGGAATCGATCCAGATAAAACTATCTGGGAGGTTGTCTCCGACGGAAACGACTTTATCAAGGTGAGAGATACGGAGATTCCAAGCCGCGCCTATGTGGCCAGCTTCGGCTTTAAAGGACCTGACCAGCAGAAACGCGCTGGCGTCCTTTCTGGTGGCGAGAGAAACCGTCTAAACCTAGCTCTAACGCTTAAGCAAGGAGGAAACCTCCTGCTTCTGGACGAGCCTACCAACGACCTCGATATTGAGACACTTGAGAGTCTTGAGGATGCGCTTGAGCGCTTCCCAGGATGTTCTGTAGTAACCAGCCATGACCGCTGGTTCTTGGACCGCATTGCTACGCACATCCTTGCGTGGGAGGGCGACGACGAGAATCCAGGTAAGTGGTTCTGGTTTGAGGGCAACTTTGAGGCATACCAAGCCAATCGTATCGAAAGACTTGGTCAGGAGGCTGCTCGTCCTCATCGCATTCACCGCAAGCTCACCCGCGACTAACGTATAGGTGGCGCAAGCGCAGCGCATTCAAATAGAAGATAAAAATAGTAACTATTTTTATCATTAAGATTTTGTGCAATCTGTTTAAGAGACTAACAAGTGGGTATCAAAAATGAGAAGCCAAAGAGCTTCTCATTTTTTATGAGAAAACATTGTTATGAGGAAAGAGAAGAACATGGCACTTGACACAAACGTTGGTAACATCCTTAATCTGCAGATCAACAAAGAGTTCTATTCCGCTTATCTGTATCTAACCTTTGCAGATTTCTATGAGGAGCAGGGCCTGAAGGGCTTTGCAAACTGGTATGTTATTCAGTCTCAGGAAGAGCTTGCTCACGCACGTATCCTTCGTCGTTACCTGCTTGATAACGATTGGACTCCTACCATGGAGGCAATCGCAAAGCCAGACCTTACCTTCTCCAAGGTAGTTGAGCCAATCAAGGCAGCATACGAGCACGAGCAGTTCATTACCGCAAGCATTAACGAGTGCTATGCCGTTGCTCAGAAGGCAAACGATTTCCGTACCATGCAGCTGCTTGACTGGTACGTTAAGGAGCAGGGTGAGGAAGAGGCAAATGCATCCGATCTTCTCAAGGCAGTGGAGCTCTTTGGTGGAGATCCAAAGAACCTGTATGACCTTGACCGCGAGAATGCTGCTCGCGTTTACGTCGCACCAACTATGCCAATGTAAGTAGCAGCTTAAGCGCGACCCGCACGCAGGTGCGCGACTTGCACACCGGTGCGCGGCAGCTTACATGCAGCTCGTTTGCAGCTTAAACGCTACAGTGGAGTTTCAATAGCCTCTGATTTGTTCGAAGAGGAACCTGATAGCTCAGCAAAGATGGCACCGCCTATGATGCAGGCGGTGCCTATTATTTTGAGAAGACCAAAAGGCTCGCCAAGGATAAGTGCCGAGAAAATAACTGCAGAGAGTGGCTCAAGGTAGCCAAAGATTGCCACGCGCTGAACTGGAATCTTGGTAAGTTGTGGGAAATACAAAAATGATCCAAGGCCTGTGTTAAAGAGGCCGATGGTCAAAACGGCAAGCCAATTTACCGATGCTGGATCCGCGGGCAGCTCAATGCCATGGAACACAACAGTAACCAGAGCAACAATAGCGCAGCCAATGCCCAGCTGAATGCTGGTACCTTCAATACCAGAAACATCTTTGAGCTGCCTGTTACAAATAACCATAACGGCATAAAGAACAGCAGAGAGAGCGCCTAGAAGAAGACCAACTGGCGAGAGGTTCAGTCCAACTCCATAGCCAATAATAAGAGCAGCTCCAATAACAACTACAAGAAATCCAAGTATCTTTTTAGCAGTGAGTTTCTCGCCAAATAAAAGGGGAGAGAGCGCCATTACAATGACGGGTCCGCAGTAATACTCAAGCGTTGCAATACCAACGCCTACCAGGCGATACGCCTCAAAAAGGAAGGTCCACTGAAGACCCAAGGCAATGCCTGATCCGACGAGTGCCTGGAAGTCCTTGGGGTAGTTTTGAATGGTAAAAGCCTCTTTTTGTACAAGCTTAACCGCGAGCAAAAAGAGCGTGCCCAAAAGCATACGGAAGAAGACAATTTGATAGCTAGGAAGATTGATAAAGCTTGCAACGATTCCGTTAGAACCGCAGATGATAAGCGCAATTAGGTAGAGCACGGTAGGTTTAAATGTGGCGTCTCTCATCGGCTACTCGCAAATTTCTGTATCCACGGACTGTGGAATTCTGTCGTTACAAATTACCTGGTAGAACAGTTTTTCTTGCTCTCGTTGATCGGAGGTCTGACCAAGCATCCACATAGTTTTTGCAACCAGGGCTTCGGTAGTCATATCGTCTCCAGAGAGAACGCCGGGCATATCTTGATAGGTTCTACCGACCTCATATACACCCAGGTCAAGACCCTCTTCAGGAACTTGTGTGGTAATAACTACGGTGCGACCAGATGCAATCCAATCGGTGATAGCTTCCTCAAAAGAGCCGTCGTATGAGGGGATGCCGCCAATACCAAAGGTTTCAAGCACAATAGCGTCGTAGTCATTCTTCAGAAGGTAGAAGATAGATGGATTAAGCTCGGGGGTCAGTTTAAGCACAATGACACGCGTATTGAGCGTTTCATAGGTTGTAAGACCGCCATCTACCTGCTCTTCATTTGGCGCACTACGAATAATCTTGTTGCCACGGATGTGTGCAAGCGGTGGATAATTCATGCTCGTAAATGCATTGAAGCTCAGTGTGCGCTGTTTATGAGCGCGGGTGCCGGCAATAACCTCGTTGCCAAAAACCACCACAACTCCGGCGCTTCTGTCGTCGAGCGCGTAGAGAACGGAGTGGTAGAGGTTGAGTTTGGCGTCGGTAAACGGATTTGCCATTGGCTGTTGAGAGCCTGTGAGCACAATGGGTTTCTCGCTATTTTGAATGAGGTAGGAGAGGGCAGCGGCGGTATATGCCATGGTATCGGTGCCGTGAAGGATAATAAAGCCGTCGTAGGCATCGTACGACTCAATAATGGCGTCTCTGATCTGGAGCCAGTTTTGAGGACGCATATTGGTGCTGTCGATATTCATGACTTGTTTGAAATCAAATTCGCAGAGGTCATGAACAAGAGGGACGTTGGCTAAAAGCTCTTCTCCTGAAAGTGAGGGAGCCAAGCCCGATTCAGTGGAAACAGAAGCAATAGTTCCTCCTGTTGCCATCAGTAAAAGTTTCTTCACACGTCCCCCATGAACTCCAATTGTGCAGACTTTACAGAAAATCAGTCTGTATAGCGCTTTATTGTAACGGGATAGATGCTTTTCAAGGCGAGAAAAGCAAAGTCGGTGTATTCTTTTTTCGGTAAACGAATCTTTTAGCAAGGATTGTTGATGGCAGAGAACAACCTCTTTGGTTTTGGTAAGAAAAAGCGTCCAACTCAGGTTCCACCCACTGTCTCCCGTAATGGGGAGTCTTCTACCTCTCCGCGTGCGGTACGAGGTCGTCATGCAGCTGTTGGAAGCCGTGCACAGGCGCAGCGTAGAATGACGCAAGATCGCCCAACAAATCCCGTTAACCATGCTCGTGCAGATGCCGCCCGTGCACGTGGTCGAGCAAGAACTGCTTACGGCAATCACTATGGCACGCTCAACCCCAGAGATGAAGCTCAGGCAGCATATGCAGCTAGAAGACGTCGTTCTTCTCGCATGAGGCTGGGTCGTGTGGCGCTGGCGGTATTGCTTGCAGCCATCATCTTGTGGGTAGTGTTTACGCTGGTAAGTTCATGTAGCCCAGGAGGCGCTTTTGCGCATGCTCAGGCGCTTGATCCTACCGTTACCCTGACCGGTTCAGTGAGCGTCGGATAGCCTTATAAGCTGCATTGCGTTTAGCATTTGTGGCTGGCGTGTAAGCTCTATTTTGGGCTCTTACTTGTAGAGACGCGTGAGAAGTCCAAATTTAAATCAACTGAACCGGTAATACCGTCAACTTGTCCTGTTGAAGTGTATTGCCATATCAAAAAGTTAAAGTTTACGTCTGGCTGATCAACGTATTGTGCCAGCCAAATAGGCTCGTCAAGCGAGACCAGGTCAAAGCGATTTAGATCAACTTTGTTGCCATACACAATAACGCGGTATCCCGCTTCTTGAATAGTGGTGCAAAACGCGCGCGCAATAGCGTTAGTTTCTGCAGGGGAAAGGTTGTCGGCGCGGCCGCTGTAATCAGGAGAAGGCTCCAGGTCAAACGCAACAGGAAGCGCAAGCTTTGTAACTCCTGCTTCTCTTAACTGCTGCAAAACAAAAGCGGCCTCCTCGCGAGCTTCTTCCACGTTAATAGCCTGTGAGAAGAAGTACACACCTACATCAAGACCAGCGCTTTGCGCACCCTTTAGGTTGGTCTCAAACAGCTCATCCGCGCGAATGCCACCCTCAGTGGAGCCGCGGTAGCCAATGCGAAGCATGGCAAACTGAATGTCATCGGCAGCAACAGCTTCCCAGTCAATAAACCCCTGGTGAGAAGAGACGTCAACGCCCGTGCGAGTGAGCTCTTCTCCGTCCACCACATAATGCGCACGTCCCGTTGCATCATAGGTGAGGTTTTCCCACTCATAGGGGACCTCGTTTTTGATGATCAAGTTGTTGTCAAAAGAGAGGGAGAAAAGTCCCTGGCACGATTGCAACAATGCCAGCACAAATACAATGGCCAGCGTAATGAGTCCCCATGTAACAACAGGATTGTTCTGGGAATTTTTCTCAAGTGTATGCATCGCCTGCTGCTTACGTTTTGAAGCGCTTGCAGAAGCAGGTGCGTGTATAGTTTTAGAACGAGTCGTAGAGTTTCTCGTTTTCTTAGTTTTATGTGAGTTCTTAAAAATCACTGGTGAAAGAATTGTCCTTGTTCAAAAATTGGCTCGCAACACACGTTAATGCCCAGCTTGTGATAGATGGACTCGTCGTCGCTTGGAATAATTGACGAGAAATACGCGTCACATCCACGGAGTAGTTGCGTGGCATCAACGGCTTTTCCGGCCAATGGGTTGGTAATTGAGCTGATAGAGAGCGCAATAAGCATCTCGTCGGCGCAGAGGCTGGTGCGAGCCAGCTTAAAGTTGTTCTCTTTTAGTGCGCAAATAGGCCTTAGGACCTCATCTGAGACAATAAACGTCTTCTTCTCAATACCAACTACGTATTTGAGGGCGTTGAGCAAAAGCGACGCTGGTGCACCTAAAAGCTCCGAAGTCTTGCCGGTAATAATGGTGCCGTCAGGCATAACCATAGCGCCTGCAAGCTTTCCTGTCTCTTCTGCTTTGTGCAGACAAGCTGCATGAGCTGGCGAGAAGTTCTGGTCAACGTTAACGTCTTTCATCAAGAGATTAATCTTTGTGAGTTCACGCTCACCCATGCCCGTACGCTCGAGTTTCTCGGCAGCCCTAAACCACCTGCGTACAATCTCTGCCTTGGAAGCTTCCTGGCAAACCTCATCATCAATAATGCAGTTGCCAACCATATTGACACCCATATCGGTTGGAGACTGATACGGGCTGGTACCTGCGATTTTCTCCATCATGGCCTTGAGCACAGGAAAAGCCTCAACGTCGCGGTTGTAGTTAACGGTAACTTTGCCATGAGCTTCAAGGTGATATGGATCGATGATGTTGTT
Source organism: uncultured Atopobium sp. (assembly GCA_916050095.1). Taxonomy (GTDB): domain Bacteria; phylum Actinomycetota; class Coriobacteriia; order Coriobacteriales; family Atopobiaceae; genus Lancefieldella. The sequence goes on along the minus strand of CAJZJP010000031.1, from coordinate 2,954 downwards.
GTCGCCCAAGTCTGCTGTAGCTGCCTCGTAGGCAACGTTTACGGGGTGCTTGAGCGGAAGGTTCCAAACGGGGAACGTCTCAAATTTTGCGTAACCTGCGCGGACTCCACGGGCGTTCTCGTTGTAGAGCTGCGAGAGGCAGACAGCAAGCTTGCCAGAGCCAGGACCAGGTGCTGTTACAACTACCAGAGGATGCGTAGTCTTTACGTACTCGTTTTTACCGTAGCCCTCCGCCGAGACGATCAGGTCAATATTGGAGGGGTAGCCCTCAATGGGGTAGTGGCGGTACACGGCAATGCCCATGTTTTCTAGGCGCGCACGATAGGCCTTTGCCTTTGGCTGACCAGAGTACTGCGTAATGACAACGCCACCAATGGCAAGGCCGCGAGCACGGAAGATGTCCATAAGCCTCAGCACGTCGTCGGCATAGGTAACACCAATATCGCTTCTACGCTTGCCGTTTTCAATGTCGTTTGCGTTGATAGCAAAAACAACCTCTGCCTCGTGAGCAAGCTGCTGAAGCATCTGGGCTTTTGCGTCTGGAGCAAATCCAGGGAGGATACGAGAAGCGTGGTTGTCGTCGAGCAGTTTACCGCCAAACTCAAGGTAGAGCTTACCGCCAAATTCACTGATACGCTGGTGGATTCGATCCGCCTGCATAGTGATGTACTTCTCGTTATCAAAGCCGATACGCATGCGTCCTCCTGCCAAGATTTACTGTAGAAATTGTATCATCAAGCGCAGACTTCCTATACGCTATAAGCTATACAGAAAACAAATAAACAACCAAGGAGTTGTGTATGGATAGCAAGTTTTCACAAACACCTTCTCGTGGCGAGAAGTTCAAAGAGCTGGCACTGAGTGCCTTGCGTGCATTTGGTTATGGTTGTCTTACAGCAGCTGGAATGAGTGCTGTTATCTTTGCATTTGCGTACTTTACCAGCGGTATGGATATGTTTACGGGCATCGACTGGGTGCGCCGTGTTATGTACGTCATTTCTTCTTTGGGAATTATTGCTTGCGGCGTTGGTCTGCTCTTTAGCGGAAAAGAGTACGAGGACCGTCAAATGGGCTTTACGCGCGATATTGATGACCCCATCAGCCTTAAAGAAGGAAAGCTTGATCCTCGTATTTCAAAAATCGAGACCAATCACCTTTCTTGGCAGGCAGCAATCCTTTATGCCTCAATTGGTATGTTTGTAGTTACCACTATCTTTGACGAGGTTATGAGCCACACCTTCTTGATGTAGGTATTCTCGTCTGGACAGAGACAACTTACTAGGACAGTGGTGGTTTGCTAGTATGGAGGCAGATTGCCTAGTACAAAGATAGACCGCCTAGTACAGAGGCAACTCGCCCGTTAACGGATCAATATCTTCTGCAGCCAGTGGCTCAAATGCCAGGCAGGTAAATGTTGGTTCTCCATGGAACTCGGTAAAGCCCGCGTCCCTAATAAGGGCCACAACAAAGCCACGAGCTTTTCCTTCAGCAGCAAGTTCAAGCAACGCTTCTTCAGAATCAACGTAGACACATACCTTTGCAACGCCAGCATCAAACCAGTTAGTGATTGCAGAGGTATCTTCGTCAGCATGGTCCAAATAGACCCAATTCTGATCATCGGTAACACGAACCTGATCAAGTCGACGCTCTTTTGCAAGTGCCATAAGCGTGGCTTCAACACATGCATGACTTGCCTGAGCAGCAATTTTCCCTTTTCGCATCTTAAGGTCGCGACGAATAACAATCATTTGTTTTGATTTATACGAAGAGCTTGGCATGAAAAACCTTTCTAGAAACTAAGTGCTAAGTGTACCATTCACGGCTTTCCGATTTTTGTCGCAAGAAAATCCCGAAGGATCAAAAAGGCTTTCTAAAACCAAGAGCGGCGAGAAGAACGTTGAATGTTCAGCCTGTTACATCAATAAGTTAAATAACGGCACCTGTGTAGAAAGTTGATTCTTGTCTATGTTGCTAAGGTTGACTGAGGAGGTGTCTATGAGAGAGTTAGTTATTTTTGTCATGTATATCTGGGCTTCAATATCGGATATGCGAAATCGCACTATTCCAAATAGAATCCCTATTTTGCTCGCTTTTTTATGGCCTATTTGGCTTGTGACAAATGAAAAGCACACTGAGTTATTGATGAATGCATTATGGAGTGAGCTCTTTGTTATATGTGTACTGATTACCGTAGGTATAGTTACAAAATTTATGGGTCATATGTCTTCTCTGGGAGGGGGAGATATTAAACTAATTCTCTCAACATGCCTTTATCTTGAAATAAAAGAGACATTTGTCTTTTTATTTTTAGCAAATATTTTAGGTGTTATGTTTTCTTTTCTGTTCTTTATTTGGCGTAAATTTTTAAAGAGAGAAGACAGAAATAAAAAAGAAATTACCAGTTCAGATAGTATATTTATGTATACATTTCCTTTTGCACCATTTCTTGGATTTGGTGTGGCACTTGCGCTATTTTTACGCTAAAATCGAGAAGTGTTATATGAATTTAAAAATTCTTCTAATTCCCGAATATATAAAAAGTTTTTTCTGCTATCAATAGTTTACACGTTGCGTTGAGAGATTGAGTACCCCCAACACTCAATTTCATTACTGAATGGCCCCGACTGTTCAGATCTCTCGTTATGCGAGGCAACGTATGCCATGGAGGCAGGACGACTATTAACGTGGTCGCACACATGTCGCCCTGCCTCATGGCAACCTTTAAGAGCAAGAAGCTCTGCTTCTGATATACCCATTATTTCAAGTATTTAAAAGTAAATATACAGCTACTAAGCTATTTTCCTGTGGTTTTATACGTGCCAGAAACCAGCTGCATGGATCATCCAAAATCTTAAAAGCCAGATGGCGTAGAGGTCTTTGTTATTGCATAAAATCGCTGATACATTATTTTGCATAGAGGAATTGATTTTTGCATATCTTTTGTATAGCCAATT
>CAJZJP010000030.1:0-9145 GCA_916050095.1 uncultured Atopobium sp. | reverse complement strand
GTCTTTTTGCGTTAAACGGTATTTACCAATTTGCAGGTAGAATGATATTTTTAAGCGTGAATTGTTAGGCCACGTACTTGAATGGGAGCCAAGTATGGAGACCAATCTGTATAAGTTCCAAGCGTTTACCTCTGCGGCGTATCACAGTAGCTTTACGGTAGCAGCAGAAGAGCTAGGATGTACTCAGTCATCGATCAGCCGTATGGTTGCAAGTCTAGAGAAAGAGTGGGACGTCCGCTTGTTTAACAGGCATGGCGGATATGTAAGTCTGACTCCTGAGGGAAAGACGCTTCTGCCTGTTGCAGAAGAAGTGTGCCAGGCATACAGCAAGTTGAGCAATCAAGTTAATCGCGTCAGTGCTATTGAGATGGGCAATCTTGTTATTGCTGCGCCTTCGAGCTTTCTTTCACGAGCACTACCAGGTCACCTAAAGAAGTACATGACCGATCATCCAAACATCAAAGTTGAAGTTATTGAGTGTACGTATGGAGAAGCCCTGCGCCTGATTAGTAAGGGTAAAGTGGATATTAGTTTTACTATGACTCGCGCAACTGATCAGGGATTTACTTCAACATTATTTGATCATGATGAAGTTGTTGTTGTTTCTCAAAAAGGACATTACGAGAAGGACCTTGAGACAATTCCCGTCAAGCGTCTTATTGAAGAGCCTTTTATCGTTGATATTGAGACAGCTCCGTTGCTTCAAAAGCAACTTAAAAATGCGCGCATGACATTTGCGTCATCGGACTCTTTTACCATTATGTCCATGGTAGAGTCGGGTCTTGGTGTAAGTTTATTGCCACTTGAAGCAACAAAAGGTACAAAATTTGATATTGACGTACATCATCTTGAAACTCCTGTACATCGTAATGTTTTCATTACACATCGTGTAAAAGGCGAGATGTCGCGCACTACAGAAGAGTTTTTAAAATATTTAAGTTAAAGATTGATATATATCTGCGTACGTTCACTATTTGAAAATTGCATAACTGTTATTAGATTTTGGTAAAGACGGAAAAAGATTTAACTACCGCTCGCGGTTGTAGCTTCTACGTTTACGGGTTTATCTGACGCTCAGAGTGCGCTACTTCTTTTTTCAAATCGTTTCGGGTGCAAACATAGTCTCATCAAGTTCTTCGTCCGAGTAATGACGGGAAGGAGTGGGACATGGCAGAAAATGCCGAGGCACCTGAGATGCAAAAGTCGTTGAGTCTATTCAACTTCTTTACCATCGGATTTGGTGCGATTATTGGTACCGGATGGGTGCTCCTGGTAGGCGACTGGATGGTTCTTGGTGGAGGACCATTCCCCGCGATGATCGCATTCGCAATTGGCGCAATTTTCCTTGTACCAATTGGATGTGTTTTTGGCGAGCTTACTGCTGCTATTCCAATTTCTGGTGGCATCATTGAGTACGTCGACAGGACATTCGGCCGCCCAATGGGCTTCTTTACCGGCTGGATGCTCCTTCTGGGTAACGCTCCACTGTGCCCTTGGGAGGCAATTGCTATTTCCACGCTTCTCACCGACCGCTTTGGTGCATTCCCAATTCTTTCTTGGCTGCGCTCCGTTAAGCTCTACACCATCCTTGGTGCAGATGTTTACCTGTGGCCAACAGTCATCGCTCTTTGCTTTGCCATTCTGGTCATCTTCCTTAACTTTAAGGGCGCTGGCGCAGCAGCTAAGCTTTCGAGCTTCCTGACTAAGGCTCTGCTGACTGGTATGATCCTTGCAATGGTTATCTCCTTTGCAACTGGTTCTCCAAGCAACGGCCTCCCACTCTTCTCCCAGGCAACTGAGGTTGCAGGTGGAGAGGGCACAAAGGCTACCAGCTTCTTTGGTGGCATCATTGCAGTACTTGTTATGACTCCATTCTTCTACGCTGGCTTTGACACCATTCCACAGCAGGCAGAAGAGGCTTCTGCTGACCTTGATTGGAAGAAGTTTGGCATCATTCCTGCACTTGCACTTATGGCATCTGGTATCTTCTATCTCATCTGCATCTATGCATTCGGAACCATGATTGACTGGCACGAGTTTGTTAAGTCTTCTGTTCCTGCACTTGCAGTTCTCGAGCGCATCAACCTGTTCTTCTACATTGCAATGCTCATCATTGCAACGCTTGGACCTCTGGGCCCAATGAACTCCTTCTTTGGTGCTTCAACTCGTTTGATGCTCGCTCTTGGTCGTAAGAAGATGCTCCCAGAGGCATTCGCAAAGATTGACCCTAAGTCTGGCGCACCTCTGACTGCAAACATGTTCATGGCTGGCCTGACCCTTGTTGGTCCATTCCTTGGCCGCAACATGCTTGTTCCTCTGACCAACGTTGCTTCTCTTGGCTTCATCTTCGCATGCACCATGGCTGGCGTTGCCTGCCTGCGCCTGCGTCAGACCGAGCCAGACCTGCCTCGTCCTTACAAGGTCAACGGTGGAATCGCAGGTATCCTTGCTGCAATTCTTGCTGGCAGCATCATCATCGGTCTGATGGTTGTTCCTTTCAGTCCTGCAGCACTGAAGCCAGTTGAGTGGATCATCACCATTTCTTGGATTGTCATTGGTATGGCCATCTTCATGATCTTTGGTCGTCAGTCTGAGAAGGCAGCAGCATAAGTTGCTTGCAAGCTCTAAAGGTTTCATCGGTACGTTGAACTAAGCACGTTATTTGTTTCTTTAGTTTGGATTTTTTGCGCCCAAAAAGGGTGGGCGCAAAAAGATAGTATTTATCATTTACTAGAGGGGGAAAGAAATGAGTAAGATTGCTTTTGTAGGCGGAAAGCTCGTTGACGGCACTGGCGCCGCTCCTGTTGAGGATTCTCTTGTCCTCGTAGACGACAAGAAGATCGCTTATGCTGGTCCTCGCACTGAGGTTCCAGAGGGCTATGAGGTCCGTGACATCCAGGGCCGCACCATTATGCCAGGTCTTATCGATACCCACCTGCACTTCTCCGGCAACCTGACCGACAACGATAACGACTGGGTTATCGAGTCCGTTGCTCAGAAGCAGGCATGCGCAGTCAAGCAGTCCTGGGACGCTCTCTCCCATGGTCTTACCACCGTCTGCGAGATTGGCCGCAATGGTATCGCAATTCGTGACCTCGTCAACATGGGTATCATGGAAGGCCCACGTATCTACGCTACCGGCCTTGGCTTCTGCCGCGTTGCTGGTCACGGTGACTGCCACCAGCTCCCACAGGAGATTTCCAAGAATGGTCACCCTTGGGGCGACCAGGTAGACGGTCCTTGGGATCTTCGTAAGGCAGTTCGTCGTCGTCTTCGTGAGAACCCAGACGCAATCAAGATTTGGGCAACCGGTGGCGGCATTTGGCACTGGGACTCCGGTCGCGATCAGCACTACTGCTACGAGGAGATCAAGGCAGTTTGCGACGAGGCAGCAATGGTTGGCATTCCTGTTTGGTCACACTCCTATAACAGCTTCTCCGCAGCTTATGACTCCGTCCGTTGCGGCTGCGAGCAGATGATTCACGGCTTCGAGCTTGATGCAAAGACCATGGATCTTATGTGCGAGCAGGGCACCTTCTTTACTCCTACCATCGGCTTCCTGCCAACTTGGTACGGAACTTATCCACCAGAGTGGACTCCAGAGCTTGACGCATTCCCAGGCGATACCGTCGTTGAGAAGGGTCTCAACCGTACATACGAGAACCTCCGTGCTGCTAACGAGCGCGGCGTCACTCTCACCATCGGCTCCGACTCCTTCAGCTTCGTAACTCCTTACGGCTATGTCACCATCGATGAGATGTATGACTTCGTTGAGAAGGCTGGCGTTACCGTTCTTGAGACCATCAAGGCCGCTACTCTTAACGGTGCAAAGATGGTTCACCACGAGGATGAGTTTGGCTCCCTCGAGGCTGGCAAGCTTGCTGACCTCCTGGTTGTCAAGGGCGACGTTGCTTCCAACATCCGCGACCTTACCCCAGATAACATGGAAGTTATCATGAAGGAAGGCAGCGAGGTTATTCGCGGCACCTTCTAAGAGGTAAACCAATCCTTTTTGGAGCCCCAATGCAGCCTCTGCATTGGGGCTTTTTTGTGCGCTGGGATGGCGAGAAACCCGTTGAGAGCCCCGATGCAAGCCCCGTCGAGAGCCCCGATGCAAGCCCGTCGAGACGCTCATGGTGTCCTTGGAACTTCTCGCCTTATCTGCACATCGTCTATCACAAGGCACTTTAGGGTACATATCAGAAGATTCATTGGGTCAGCGCAAAAGGCGCTGGCTTCTACCTACAGGAGGATTTTTGGCTAGAAAACGCATACATAAAGGAAGCCGTCGTCAGGGGCGTGCAAAAGTCTCAAAGCGACCATCGGCGTTGCTTACAGGCACGCTGAGTCTTTCTCGCCCAGGAGTTGCTACCGTAAGCACCCCTGAGGGTACGTATGCGCTGGCCAAGCACGGGATTCATGAGGCAATGCACGGAGACGAGGTCCAGGTTTCGCTGGTGTCTGCCAAGGGAAAGACCCCTCTGGCAAACGTGCGCTTTGTGCTTACGCGAGCTACTCAGACGTTTTTGGGCATCTACCACGACGCCGGTCCACTTGGCGCTGTGGTACCGCTGGATAGTCGCATTCAGCGTGATTTCTTTGTGCTTCCCGAAGATCCTTCTGTTGGGCGTCATTACGTTTTTGAGGGCGACGTAGTTGTCGCGCGCATCACGGAATATCCAACGCGCAAAAGTGCAGCTGTAGTCACTATCGAGCGCCGCGTGGGATCAGCCGAAGATCTGGACATGAACGTTGAGGCAACTATTGCTTCGTACGGCTTGGCAACGGAATTTCCTATCAAGGCGCAAAGACAAGCCGAGAAAATCTCCGTTGACGCAGATAAAGCGCTTGCAGAAGACGCTTCAAGACACGATTTGCGAGAAGATCTGTGCATCACCGTAGACCCCGCAGATGCTAAAGATTTTGATGACGCCGTTGGTGCGCGTAAGCTTGAAGATGGCAGCTTTGAGCTCTGGGTTCATATTGCAGATGTGGCCCACTATGTGAAATGGGATTCTCCCATTGACCTGGAAGCCCGCATGCGTACCTGCTCGGCATATTTAGTTGACCGCGTGTTGCCTATGCTTCCAGAGAAGCTCTGCAACGACGTTTGCTCTTTGCGACCAGCTGAAGACAGGCTGGCCATGTCGGTTAAGATGACTTTGAGCAGCTCAGGCAAGATTCTTGGCGCAACGGCCATGAATTCCGTTATTCGCTCACGAGCAAGACTCAGCTATGACCAGGTAGATGGCTATCTGCAAGGAGACGCCGCGGCACTTGACTCCGTTGTGTCTAAGGATGATACCGACGCAATCAAAGAAATGATTAACGTGCTCAATCAAATCCGAGCACTGAGAGAAAAAATTCGCGAGAAACGCGGCTCAGTAGATTTTGAAAGCGTGGAGACGCGCGTAGTGCTTGACCAGGATAACAAGCCTATTGGCGTGTCGGTGCGCGAGCGCACCCAAGCAACGGGGCTTATCGAGGAAGCAATGCTTGCAGCCAATGAGAGCGTCGCGCACATGCTCAGCCAGCATGACCTGGAGTCGGCATATCGCGTGCATGAGCAGCCTTCTCCAGAGTCACTTAAGCTTGCGGTCACTCCACTTGTAGCGATGGGTGCTCTTGAGCCAGATGTTGCATCGCGTATTGCCATTGGCGATCAGACGGCATTGCAAGAAGCGCTGGAGTCGGTCCACGGTACACGTTATTCTCGCGTGGTAAATGCACAGCTGCTCAGGGCCCAAAAACGAGCCATTTATCTGCCAACCAACCAGGGGCACTTTGCCCTAGGGGCGGATGCGTACTGCCACTTTACCTCACCAATCAGGCGCTATCCTGACGTGATAGTTCATCGTACGCTCAAGCGTTTGCTCCGCGGACAGACGGCGTCTCGCGCAGAGCTCAGCGCACTCCCAGATATCTGCAGCACCTGCTCTGAGCAGGAGCGCAAGGCAGACGCAGCGGCTCGTGCGACGCAAAAGATCAAGCTGGCTGAGTACTATCAGAGCCGTCTGGGAGAAGAAACGTGGGGAACCATTGACGGCTGCGAGCGCTTTGGCCTGTTCATTACGCTGGACGATACCTACGCCGACGGGCTTCTCGCCGTGAGGGATTTGGGTCACGAATGGTACGTGTATGATCAGGAGACTCTGGCGCTGATAGGGGAATCAACAGGAAAAACGTATCGTATTGGTGGACGTGTGCGCGTGAAGATTTCTGGCGTAAATGTGGCTCGTGGTCAGATTGATTTGGCACTTGTGGAATAATAAGCAGGTAGATTACGTGCGGGTTTATGAAGCACCCGCACAGATGATTGCATGATTGATATTGAATGATAGGTGAGTAAGATGGCACTTTCGGCACTTTCAGATGAGCTGATGCGCGCTGAAGGCATGATGATGCAGGACCAGAATGATGAGGCCCTTGAGCTGCTGCTTCGTTTGGCTGAAGACGCTGAGGAATATGTGGATTGCAACTGCCAAACCACAGATGAGCTGCAGTATTTTGCGTTCCCAACGCTGTTTGACCGCTTAGCGTATAGGCGCGTGGAGAACGACCCTCGCAAGCTTGAGGACGTTCATGAGCCGTTTGATCGCCTGTACGGAGACCTTGCAATGGCTTACGTACGCACTGGCGATTACGAAAACGCCATGAATGCGCTGAAGACTGCCATTCGTTGGAACCCAATGAACTGCGGATTTAGGCTTGATTTGGCTGACCTGTTTAAGATTGCAGGCGATATTCGTGAGCACATTGCTCTGACATTTGGCGTCTTTGAGCGCGCAAGCGAGGCAAGGCATCTGACCAGGGCGTTTTTGAACTTTGCTGCGTGGTTTGACGCTCAGGGTAGGCTTGAGCAGACTGCGGCATGTCTGAGAGCTGCTCGTCGCTTTGAAGTCAAGGACGGTGCGCTTGAGGCCGCTCTTGACCAGGCTGCAGGCACCCCTAAAGACCCTGATGGCCTTACCGACGAAGAGGCAAACGACCTGCTTGAGGCAGAGGGCCTGCCAACAGGTGCCAACGCCGAGATTGCGGTTTGCCTGCTGATGTGTGCGCAGGACTGCGCTGCCATGGGCGACAGAGCTACCGCAACTGAGATGACCATTCGCGCTCGCGATCTTGTGGGCGAGCAGGCGGCTCTTACGCTTCTGCAGCTTGTCCGCGACGCCGCAATCTCCGAAGGCTTCACCGCAGGTGGCAATCCCGTATCTGCTGACGCGACAGGCAATGCATCTGGCGAGAAAACCGATGCAGCTGAAACTTCAGATGGGGAAGGCAAGTAAGTATGGCCGAGACCCAGGGAAAACAGCAGGGTAAGAAGTCGATTGCGCGCAATCGCTCAGCTCGTCATGAGTACGAGATTGGCGAGACCTTTGAGTGTGGCCTGGTGCTTACTGGCACCGAGGTCAAGAGCCTGCGCGAGCGTGGCTGCCAGCTGACCGACACGTTCTGCCTCATTCGCGACGGCGAGGCGTGGATTCACGGCATGCACCTGCACCCGTACACAAACGGTGGTGTGTGGAACGTTGACCCAGATAGAAAGCGCAAGCTGCTGCTTCACCGCAGGCAGATTGACTATCTTGACGGAAAGCTTCGCCAGAAAGGTTTGGCGCTGGTTCCGCTTGAGATTTACTTTGACGAGCATAACCGCGTCAAGTTGCTGATTGCGCTTTCGCAGGGTAAAAAGCTCTACGACAAGCGTGCGTCTGCGGCCAAGCGTGATTCTGACCGCGAGATTCAGCGAGCTCTCAAGGAGCGCAGCCGCTAGGAGGATGGCGTTCGTTGGCGTAAGCAATCGCCGCAAGGGGAGCGCGTTGTTGCTGAAAGCGGTTGGCGCTCGGAGCACGTCGAACTTCTCGCCAAAAAATTTCGTGCGAATTTTATGAGAATCATTCCTATTTTTGGAATAATGCTTTAGAATCGCTCAAGATTTGTTACTATCTGCATGAGCGCTAACCGCGGATAAGGGCCACGGTTAGTTGCCATCCGCGTTAATTGCGCGAATAGAAGGAAAGGCGCGTAAGCGCTTGGAGAGAGGAATAAAAATGGCAGAGACTACTTACAAGTTTGTTTGCACCGTTTGTGGCTATGAGGTTGAGGTTGACACTCCAGAGCTTCCTGAGGACTATGTTTGCCCAGTTTGCGGCGTTGGTCCTGAGATGTTCGAGCTTGTCGAGGAGTAAACTCCCCACAAATTAGTCAGACAGGTTATCCGCGCAAGATTGCACGTTGGTAACCTCTTTGATGATCACCCAAACAAAATCGTAAAAGCGATGTAGGATTTAACCTGCATCGCTTTTCGTATACGTCTGTGTGATATGTGTCGCTGATGTGCGCATTTTGGTTGGAGTAGTCTTGAAGCACGCACTACAAATGTCAGATTCGGTAGAAGTTGCTGCGTTTTTGGCCTTCTCGGGCGGAGTTATGGACGCCTATTCCTACCTGGTGCGCGGCGGCGTTTTTGCCAACGCTCAGACCGGAAACTTGTTGCTTTTGGGCGTAAATCTGACCAGTGGATCGTTTGAAAAGTGCCTCAAATACGCTCTGCCAGTCTTGGCATTTGCTCTAGGTATTGCGGTTTCGTATGCCATTCGAGCCATTGCGCGAGAAGAACATCTGCACTGGAGACAGCTTGCGGTTATCGTAGAGATTGTGCTCCTGAGCATTGTTTCTCTGCTTCCAACAGACATGAACCTGCTGGCAAACAGCCTGACTTCTCTTGCATGTGGCATTCAAGTCCAGGCGTTTAGAAAGCTCCACGGACACGCGTTTGCCACAACTATGTGCATTGGCAATCTCCGCGGAGGAACGCAAGAAATAGCCGCATATATGCACACGCATGAGGCTGTTCACATTGAGACCTCGCTACTCTATTTTGGAACTATTTTCTGCTTTGTAGCTGGTGCGGTAGTGGGTAACTTGCTCATTCCGTTGATGGGCACTCATATGATTTGGCTTTCACCTGCGGCGCTTCTGGTGGTTATTCTGGTCATGTTTATTGATCGCGAGAAACAAGTTCTAGAAGCTCACGGTAAGTCCGCAAAGTAAGCCGTTAAGTAGCCCGCAAAAAAAGCCGTAAAGTAAGCTACAAAGTAAGCCGTTCCCAAAATAGTCATATCTTTTTTGAAAGAATGGCAGTTCA
>CAJZJP010000029.1:0-9661 GCA_916050095.1 uncultured Atopobium sp. | reverse complement strand
CAGAAGAGGGTTTTTCATATGCATTATATAAGGCTTACTTAATTACTCAGTAGCAGGTGCTTCTTCTGGAGCCTGGGCCTCAGCTGTGTCATTTTTCTTAGCCAGTTTCTTATCAAGCCAACCCGTAAACGCAGGAGCTACCAGTGCAGTAATAACTACCGCAGCTGCAAGCTGAGCATTTGCGTTTGCAACAACCTGAGCCGTATACGTTGGATCAACAGAAGCAACTGCAGCAGGAGTGGTTGTTGCGGTGCCTGCAATAGTTGCGCTCGCAAGACTTGCCTTACCAGAGCCGCCAAGAAGACGCTCGACAAGCATGGTAAGAATACCGGTAATGATGCAAAGTACTGCTAAGAGAATACCTGATGGACCACCAGTAATGAGATTCTCAACACTCATGCCACAACCAAGAGCAAAGCCAACAACAGCAATACAGGGGTTAATACCAGGAACCAAAAGCCCCCTGATAAAAGGACTAAGGTTACCAAGAACAACACCAAGGACCAGAGGAAGAAGGGTACCCGCAAGTGCGGTAGGAGAAATTGCTGCAACGCCTGCTGCACCAAGAGCAATCATGGTAACTGCAGGACCTGCAACAAGAGACAAAACTGCAGCCGCGCCCTGCTCATCGGGAGTCCCGTACTCAGCAGTAATACCAATGTACAGAGCAACATTACAGAAAGTAATGCCCCCAATGATGGAAAGTGCATTAAGACCAAAGAAGTTATCGCCCATGAATTTGGCAACAAACAGACCAAAGGCAATTGCAATAGCAAGCTTAGGAATAAGAATGGTCAGGCCAGTCTTCAAAACCTTGGGAACCGTCTTAAGATCAATAGAAGCACCCACAAACAGCAAAACAATGCCAACAATTGCAGGAGCTCCCTTAGCAACAGCAGTGGTGAAGCTACCAATTTCTAGAACCTGAGGAACAAATGAGTGAAGAAGTAGACCTACAGAAAGCGGATACAGCATAATATCGCCAGGAAACCTGGGGACACCAATTTTACGAGTTGCTTTTTGCTGTTCAGCTGCCATTATCAGCTCCTTTGCCCTGGTGGTCAAAAAATAGTTGACCTACTTTATCAGCACAAAGAATCATTTTTAAAAAGTACTGTACAAATTAACAATTTGGCTACAAACGCGAGAAGACCTTACAAACTGCAAGGTCTTCTCGCGAAATGGGTGTATTGAGCTGTAAAGACGGACTAAGCCCAGAACTTAGATTTTGCCGCCCTCGACGACCATAGTATTTGGATCTACCTCGTCGCCGTAAATTGGAGCAAGTGTCTCTTCATAAGCCTTGTGGAAGAAGTTCTCCTCTGCAAGAGAACCGGTAATCTCGTTGTTGATAAACTCCAACAGCGAAGAGTTGCCCTTGTGAACTGCCGCAGCAATAGTATCGGAGTCGCCCAGGTCATCAATGCCAACAACAAAGCCAGGGTTAGACTTGATCCATGCAAGTACCTCGGTATTATCGGTTGAGAAAGCATCGCCGCGGCCGTCGAGCAGTGCGTTATACGCATCAGCATAGCTATCAAATTTGACCAGCTCAACCTTAGGCGCGTTCTTAGCAAACCAAACCTCGGCTGTGGTTCCCTTAGAAACAATAAGCTTCTTGCCATCAAGCTGCGAAACGTCTGTAATTGGTGCAGAGGATGGAGAAACAACGCCCAGCTTAATCTTCATGTATGGCAGAGAGAAATCAACCTTCTCTTTACGGTCATCAGTTACCGTAAAGTTTGCCAGCATGATATCTGCCTTATTGGACTGCAAGAAAGGCACGCGATTCTGTCCATCCGTGGCAATGTAGTTAATCTTGACGCCCATATCCTTTGCAAGGCGCTCAGCAAAAACAATGTCGTAACCAGCGTAATTACCGTTTGCATCAACGTAACCAAAAGGAGCCTTGTCGCTAAAGACGCCGATATTTACTGTGCCTGCCTTCTTGATGTCATCAAGAGTTCTAAACTTTGAGTCTGTATCAGAAGATCCACCCTGAGCTCCGTCGGAATCCTTTTTCTTGCAAGCAGCCAGAAGAGCTGCAGCAGAAAGTGCGCTTGCACCAAGGAAAGCACGGCGAGAAAGAGAAGCGGAAGTATTTTCAAAGAAGTTCATTTCAAATCCTAACAAGTTGTATCAATTACTACATCATCTACGTGCAAAAACACGTTGTTTACTTATGCACACGTTCAAACTCAAAGGTACGCAAAAACTCTTGTGCCCTTTCTGTTTTAGGTGCCGAGAAAAACTCTTGTGCATCGGACGACTCTTCTACGATGTGTCCCTGATCAATCAGGATTACTCGATCAGCAACTGCTTGAGCAAAGCGCATCTCGTGAGTTACCACCAGCATGGTCATTCCCTGCTCTGCTAGCTCCATAACTACCTGCAAAACCTCGTGAACCATCTCGGGGTCAAGAGCTGCAGTAATCTCGTCCAGCAAAAGAACTTCAGGGTTAGTCATAAGAGCACGAACAATTGCCACACGCTGCTTTTGACCACCGGAAAGAGCTGATGGATAGGAGTCTTTCTTCTCCCACAGTCCCACACGACGCAGCAGTTCTTCTGCCTGTGCCAAAACCTCATCCTCTGAGCGCTTCTGCACTACCAGGGGGGCCAGGGTTACGTTTTTCAAAACCGTCATGTTTGGGAATAAGTCATAGCTCTGAAAAACCATACCAATGCCTGCTGCGGCGCTTTCCCTCTTCTGACCAGAAATAACCTGATCGTGGAGAAGCACTTCTCCCCCTTGGATGTCTTCCAGGCCAACAATGGTGCGAAGCAGCGTAGATTTACCGCAACCGGAAGGTCCCAACACCACGACTACCTCGCCTTTATTGATGGAGAGCGAGATCTTATCAAGCACGGGTTTCTGGCTTGAGGGATATACCTTAGTGAGGTCCTTAACTGCTAAAACGGTGTTACTCATGTGAGGCGCTCCTCTCAAGCCTGCGTGAAAGATACGAAAGTGGGAAGCAGGCAGCAAAATACAAGAAGAAAATAGCTCCATAGATCCAAAGTGCTCCGTCGGTTGGGAACTTGAAGCGATAAAAATCGGTGATCTGACTACCAACTCTGAGCAGCTCAACCACGCCAATCAGATTACACAGTGACGTTGTCTTAATCATGCGTGTAATCAGGTTGATGGCTGGTGGCAAAAGGCGTTTGAAAGCCTGAGGCAAAATGACCTTAAAGAACGTTTGCTGGCGAGAAAGGCCAAGTACAAACGCACTGTCATACTGAGACGCTGGAATTGACTCCAACGCTCCTCGTACCAGGTCTCCAAGCTCGGCGGCTCCCCAGAAGGTAAAGACCACAATTGAAGCTTCAATGCCATCAAAGTTGACATCAAACCATTCAGAAGTACCAAAAAACACCACAAAGAGCAGCACCAGCTGAGGCATAACACGAACAATCTCAAGGTAAAAGCGAAGAATTGCACGAACAACCTTGTTGTTGGATGTCATAAAAAGTCCAACGAGAATACCAAGAGGAATGGAAAGCACCACAGAGATAAGGCCAATGTGCACCGTTGTTGCAAGACCTCCAAGAAGGCGCGTTATCACTCCTTCCTGCAGCAAAATATTATCGACGGGCATAGTCAAGCCTCCTCTCCAGCCAGCTGCCAAGCAAAGAAATAGGAACAAGGATAATCACATAGGCAATTACCAGCATAAAGAGGGCTTCTGTAGTGTCGTATTGCATGCCAATAATGTCCTTGGTTACGTACATCAAATCTGCAAGAGCAATGCCGGAAACAACGGAAGATTCCTTGATTAAGAAAATGATGTTAGCAACGAGGCCTGGAATTGCTACAGAAAGTGCCTGTGGAAGAATAACGTGCTGGAGAGCTTGAATCTTTGAGAGGCCCAAAACCTGTGCAGATTCAAACTGAATAGCTGCAACTGATTCAAAACCTGCACGAAACACTTCTGCCATATAGGAGCCACCAAGAAACGTTAGACCCACAACAGCAGCTACCTCTGCATCCATTTTCAGACCAACTTTAGTCAGACCAAAGTAGATAAGAAACAGCTGAATAAGCAGGGGTGTTCCTCTGGAAAGCTCAACGTAAACAGCATTAAGCTGACTTAAAACAGGAATTTTTGTCAGCGAAATCTGAGCACTTATCAAACCAACGATAAGCGAGAAGAGAACTCCAAAGAAAGAGATAGTAAGCGTTATTTTTGCAGCTTCTGCATACAGTGGGAGGTGTTCCCCTATGAAGCTCCAGTCCATGCGAATAAATCCTCTCGGGATGTGCGAATACTCACACAAGAGTTACAAAATAGCTTTACGCCCGAGTCTGTACCAGGAAAATTTTGCTCAGCGACAATTACACCCTGGTCGTATGTGACCCGGGCACCAGACACATCGCGGTGCATGCACAAAGTACAGTGTATGTCGTAGCCATAATTCGCATGCGTATAATCCTAGCCGCAACTAGGATATTGTCAACTCACAATTGCTAAATTTTTTGATAATGGAAAATTCTTCCACTAAATCATCAACTGACATACGGGCATTAGCGGGACTTGTAGAAGGTAATTGACGTGCAGGAATACCAGTTTGTTGCTCAGTGTAGCGCTTATAAAATTTTGTTGCCGTCCCACCAAGTGTAAAAATGGCGCAGATTGATGAATCTTGAATAAGAGCGCCAATATTGTGTGGAATCGGATTTGCAATAGAAGCATCACTAGCACCCTTAATATCACAAGCCTTAAGCACATCACAAAGAGCAAGATGATGTCTTTTACAGAAGTCAATCTTTTCAGATATGGACTTGAGGGGTTTCTCGCCATATAACGCGGCAACTACGCGCCAGAATCTATTCTGAGGATTACCAAAGTAAAAGCCAATTTCTCGAGACTTGGGACTAGGCATGGATCCCAAAAGCAGCACGCGAGAGTCAGGGAAGATGATGGGGTCAAGCGTGTTCTCTACATGCGCAAGCACTGTTTTTGTACTATCGCCGGCAGGCTGTGGCATCTTCGCAGCCACAGCTACTCGCCTTCTTGCAGCGGCTCAACAAACTCCTGCAAATCATCAAGGCGCAGCACAGTTACTTGGCCATAGCCGGCTCCACCTGTAGTGCCCGTGTCAATTCCCCACTTATCGCCATCTGACTGGACCCATTGCGCAAGGCCATCAGGAGTGGTGGCGCTGCGATTCAAGTTTTTTGCACCAAAGCTTGCTAACAAAGGAGTAGGTGTATGGCCGCAAATTACAACGGGATACGCTGCTTCTGACGTGCGGAAATCCGTTGGATATTGCCAAAACTCTTCACGAATCCACAAAAGATCGTTTTCAGACTGTTTGCTTAAATACTGTTCCAAAGAAGTCTTATCCCAGGCAGTTGGCAAGGGAACGCCGTTAGACCTTATGCCCGCATGTACCAGAACAAAATCTCTACCTTGTACCTCAACGGTGGCGTACAAAGGAAGCGCCTGCAGCCAGTCAATCAGCTCACTATATTCTTCCTCAGAAAGCGTCTTGAGCTCAGCAAGCGTTGCGTCTCCCCCGTTAATCTGCCACATAAACTGAGCTTCAATATCGGCTTCTGGGTCTAACGCTTGCAGCGCAAGTTGCTCATGATTGCCCATTAAAACCGTACAGTTAGGAAGCTCGCGAATTGTCTTTATAGTGGCAAGCGAGCTAGGGCCACGGTCAATCATGTCGCCAAGACAATAGAACACGTCTGACTCAGTTGGATTAATACGCTCTAGAGCACGCCTAAGCGGCTCCACATGACCGTGAATATCAGAAAAAACGTACGTTGCCACAAAAACCTATTCTGTCGAACCTTCATTTGCAAGCGTCTGACCATCAAAGTTCAGATTTTGCGTAAGCTCTTTTGCAGTATCAAGATTAAAGTCTGGCGAGAAGAAAACGTCAAGTGCATACGGCACATTTGCCAATGCATGATCATACAAATCCCAAAAGCTATCTTTGCGAACCTCTCCCGTAAAAGGATCAGTCCACTCATTTCCTGCTCTGTTATCAAAATCAGAATCGGAGGATTCCCTTGCCCCGTGAGAGAGCGCCTCAATCAAAGAGAACCTATTTGTACCAAAGGTGCGTTCAAGATGACCAAGTAGCTTTCTCTTCTTACCTGTTGGCGAATACGCTAGATGCTGGATAATCCTAAAATCAACAGCAGCTGACGAGAAAATCCTGGTATCGGTAGGTTTTTCATACGTCCATAGCAACGCAAAGAAAAACACCCTATCCAAAACGTAAAGCGTATGCAGCGATGCCTTCAAAACCTCGCTATAAGGCCTATAGGTAGCTACCGTTTTACCAAGATGGGCGTAAAGAATTGCCTCATCAAGGTCCTTCTCGATCTCTGCATGTACTTGATTTTTAGCAGATTCATCCAAGCCCTCTACGCCTTGAGAGGTAAGCATGTTTTGCCAGTAATAGACAAAAGGATGTGCAGTGGAATCAAGCATATAGTGGCAGAGAAATCCCGCAATATAGGCGCGGGCGACCGCAACGTCTTTGAGTGGCAGAGGTGCAATTGCATCCCGCATAGAAAGAAGAAGTTCGGGCGTTTTTTCTTTATGCATAATCGACGCATATTTAGTGTAGCGATGCAGCAGCGGATCTGCTGCTAAATAGAACAGTGGATCTGGACCTTGATTGCCCAACAGAAAAGCTTCTCGCTCTTCCATCGTAGAAAAACCAAGTTTGCCTGCAGCTATATCAAAGGCATCCTTGCCAAAGAAGTCATGAGTCAAAATTGCGGGCATGTCCATTCCTTTCAGATTGCTACAAACCATTTTACCCAGCAATGGCTCAGTTCGTTAGAGAGAATATAAGACAGCATGTAGTCACTATTGTGAATAAGTTGCCTCTAAGCTCTCTTCAGCTACCGCCCGCCGATTAATAAGCCTTACCCCCTGTAGTAATACTTAAATATTTGATATCTTTAAACATACTTGGGGGAGATATTTTCTGTCTGAGCCATCTAGCTTGTATTGCGACTACAAGCTGGGAAAGTAAGGATCTAAGGAGTGAGGCATTCCTTACGGCACAGTAAAGAAAAACCTGCAAAGACAGAGAATATCTAATTGAGGGGAGCAATCATGGCATGCTGCTATGAGAAGCTTATCTCTGCAGGTAACAAGAGTCTCTGCAGAGTCAAAACATCACGTTCTTCTGACATAAAGAAGCGTGAGTAACATGAATACGGCAAGAAAAATCAAACTCTATAGGATGCTTACGGCCCTTGCCTATGGCGACGCCTATGGCATGCCAACAGAGATGATGTCACCACACCAAATTGATTTTGCATTTCCTGATGGAGTTCAAAGTCTTTCAAGTCCACCTAAAAATGACTTTTTTGGAAGACCTTTTACCGCAGGTCAGACTACAGATGACACAGCAAACGCAATCATTTTGACTAAAAACATCATTGATAACCAGGGAGTTTTTAACCAATCCCGCTACTTTGATGCCCTAGAAAATTATGTGGCAACAGAGCCAAACGCTGCTCAGGTAGTTGGCCCTTCCACAAGAGCTGCATTAGCCAATCGACTTTCTGGCCACTCGCTTAAAACGTGTGGTCGCCTTGGAACCACTAACGGATGTGCCATGAAATGTGCACCGATGGCTTCAATTGTGAGCTGGAAAGACAAACATGCGCTCATTAACAGCGTTACTGAGCTTGCACTTCCTACGCACGGAACCAACGTAGCCATTATGGGTGCAGCAATGATTGTGGCCGCCATAAGCAGAGGTCTTTCTGAAAACTCGTTTACGGTTGAGGACGCTCTTGAAACTGCTTTAAGTTACGGACACCGAGCTCTCTACACAAAAATTGGTACACAAATGCCTATGCCTAGCATGTACCAAAAATGCATCATGGCATTGGAATTCTGCGAGGGTGCCAAAAACCTTGAGGCTCCCCTAGCAGCATCAAGAGACATCTACGACTACTGTGGCTGTGGCTACGAAACCATAGAGACCATCCCTGCAGTTCTTGCAGTGGTAAAGCTCTCACAAGGAAAAGTCTCTAAAGCAGCGAGAATAGCTGCAGAGATGGGTGGAGATACAGATACCATTGGATCTATTGCCTGCGCTATTTGCTCTCAGATTCACTATGACGTTTTGCCTGATGAAGTACATCTGCTTGAGCGCGTCAATGGATACCAGTTTGAAAAACTTGCAAACGATTTGGAAAACGCCACTTCCCTACCGTATGATGTAGCTATCTAGTTTGCGCTCTTTGCGCCATAGCATACGTTTCTTGTAGGAGGCGCCATGAGCTCCTGTGCTCTTATCGATTTGCATGTTCATCTTGATGGATCAATCCCACTTCCTGCCGCAGTTCAACTTGCAGCAGAAGAGGGGCTTGATTTCTCTTTGGCTGAGCTTCAAGAAAAGATGCAAGTCCCAGCTCATTGCCAGGATCTTAACCAGTATCTTGCTACATTTGAGCTGCCGCTCAAGCTTATGCAGTCAGCACAGGGCATTCGTACGGTTGCAAAGGCATTTCACGAGCAACTTGACACAGAGGGCATTCTCTATGCTGAACCTCGCTTTGCACCAGGAAGTCTTACTGCAGGAGGTCTTTCTCAGCAAGAAGTTCTTGAGGCTGCTCTTGCTGGTAGAGCTGACTTCTATGCAGAGCATCCACAGTCAGCGCTCCACACGGCATACATTATTTGCGCTATGCGTGGCACAGGTGAAGAGCTTAAGCACAAAAATGAAGAGTCAATTGATCTAGCGGCAGCATACCTTGGAAATGGCATCGTAGCAGCAGACTTAGCAGGAGCAGAAGCGCTCTTTGCCACAGAGAATTTCTCGTCACTTTTTGCTGAAGCACAAAGAAAAAATGTTCCTTTTACTATCCACGCGGGAGAAGCAGCTGGCCCAGAAAGCATCAAGGCTGCACTTCGACTTGGCGCACAACGTATTGGTCACGGTGTTCGCTCTTTGGAGGACGCTGGCGTTATCCAGGACCTTAAAGCTGCAAATGTTGCGCTTGAGATTTGCCCTACCAGCAACCTTCAAACGCGCATCTTTGAGTCAATAGAGTGCTTCCCTCTTGAGCAACTGCTTGATGCTGGTCTGACAGTTACTATCAACACGGACAACATGACTGTCTCCAACACTACCCTCTCGCGCGAGTTTGAACTTTTGCAGCAGCACTGCAGTCTAGACAAAAATACCGCACGTGAGCTTGCTGAAAATGCTGCACGTGCGGTATTTAGTGATTCTAGCGAGAAGGACCGTCTACTTGCCCACCTTAGGCAATAGTAGCCTCATATCCTGCCTGAACAACAGCATCAACCAATGCGCTATCAGCGACATCAGAAGATAGCTCAACTACAGCGCTCTTCTCGTCAAGTGAAACGGTTGCCTTAGAGACACCCTCGACAGCCTCAAGAGCCTGTGTGACGTGTGCAACACAGTGCTGGCAAGACATGCCCTCTACGTTTAGTTTCTTCTCCATATAAGATTCCTCCTTCTGTGACGCGGATGCGTCGTTTATGGACTTAGTTTGGACGTCAATGACTGGTTTTGTGTCATGAGCGTCTTGGCGAGTTGCTGAGCTGGTATTCTTTGGCTTCCAGGTACGCAGGCGCAGTGCATTGCATACAACAAAGACTGACGAGAAGCCCATGGCGGCTGCACCAATCATAGGGTTCAG
>CAJZJP010000028.1:0-9869 GCA_916050095.1 uncultured Atopobium sp. | reverse complement strand
CAGATGAGCGCTCGCGAGGTAGAAAACGTCATGCTTGCCTTCCAGGAGCACGAGATTGACGTTTTGGTGGCCACCACCATCATTGAGTCAGGCATTGACAACTCGCACACTAACACGCTGATTATCGAGGACTCGCAGCGCTTGGGACTGGCTCAGCTGTACCAGCTCAAGGGCCGTGTTGGTCGCGGTAGGCAGCAGGCGTACGCGTACTTTATGTTCCCTGCGGAGTTGCCGCTGACGGAAGAGGCAACCGAGCGACTGACTGCAATCAATGAGTTCCAAGATCTGGGCAGTGGCATGCGTATTGCCATGCGTGACCTGGAGATTAGAGGCGCGGGCTCCCTTATGGGCGCTGAGCAGCACGGAAACCTTTCCAGCGTTGGCTTTGACCTCTTTACACAGATGCTGGGCGAGGCGGTTGCGGAGGCTCGCGGTGAGTCCGCAGAGCTTGAGCAGGCTGAGGTAACCATCAATCTACCTGCAGATTTCTATCTTGATGAGGACTATCTGCCAGAGGTTGACCGACGCGTTCTGGTGTATCGTCGTCTTGCCGCAGCTACCGAACTTTCTGATGTAGATACACTTCAGCAAGATACCGAGAATAGCTTTGGCGCCCTGCCGCTCGCAGGTAAGAACTTGTTTGATCGTGCTCGCGTGCGTATCCGTGCGCAGCGTCTGGGTGCAACGTCAGTAAGCCTAACAAATGGTCGTCTGGTATATCTGGGCGTAGAAATTCCTCGCGAACAAGCCCTCAAGTTGAAGGGTCGCGGTGCTATTGTGTATCCAAAGACGCATAAACTGGCGTATCCGTTCCACCGAAATGAAGAGCAGCTGATGCCCGCCGCCTTGGGAGTTCTTGAAGAGCTTGGTGGCGACGACGAGGTTGAGGAGTAAATATGAGCCAAACAGCAGGTCAGACGTCACAGAACGCCGCGAGCGCCGTGGACACGATCTTTGCCGCACCACACCTCAGGTGGGGTGTTATTGGCTGCGGAGTCATTGCAAATCAGATGGCAGAGGTGCTGGCTTCGGTTGGTAGAACTATTGACGGCGTAGCCAACAGAACGCAGGAAAAGGCCGTCGCGTTTGCACAAAAACACCACGTCAAGCGCGTGTATGACAGCATCGACGATCTTCTCGCCAGCGACGAGATTGACGCGGTGTACCTGACCACGCCTCACAACACACACATCATCTACCTGCGCAAAGCGCTTCAGGCGGGCAAGCATGTGCTGTGCGAGAAGTCCATTACGCTCAATTCCGCTGAGCTGCTTGAGGCCGAAGAACTTGCTCGTCAAAACGGCGTTCAGCTCATGGACGCCTGCACCATTTTGCACATGCCACTCTACAAAGAGCTGGTTAGCCGCGTGGAGGCTGGCGAGTTTGGTCCAGTCAACCTGATTCAGGAGAATTTTGGCAGCTACAAAGAATTTGACATGGAGAATCGCTTCTTCAATCCCAAGCTTGCGGGTGGCGCGCTTCTGGACATTGGTGTCTATTCGCTGACGCTGGCCCGTCTTTTCTTGAAGAGTCAGCCTCATGACGTGCTCTCCATGATGAATCCGGCCCCTACCGGCGTTGATCAGACGGACGGCATTTTGCTCAGAAACGCCGAGGGCCAGATGGTTGTCTTGGCGTTGACGCTTCACTCCAAGCAGCCAAAACGAGCTATGATTTCCGCTGATAAAGCCTTCATTGAGATTATGGAGTACCCACGTGCCGACGTTGCTACAATTACGTGGACTGACGACGGCAAGCAGGAGAAAGTCCAGGTGGGTCGCACGGCTGATGCGCTGGCATACGTGCTGGCAGATCTGGAGTCCGCTGTTGCAGGAGACGCTTCTGCTCAGGCGCAGCTTGAGGTCTCAAAGGACGTTATGGAGCTCATGACTGGCCTGCGTAACGACTGGAATTTCCTGTACCCCGAGGAGCAATAAACTACATGACATCTGACGAGAAGATCGCCCAGCTAGCAGCCGCAGTTGATGAAGAAACAAAGGCTCGTCCTGGCGCACCTCAGACGCATCCGGAGTTTGACCGCCTGATCAGGACTATCTGGCGACTTCGTCAGGAGGACGGCTGTCCTTGGGATAAGGAACAGACGCATCAGTCCATCTCAAAGAACATGATTGAGGAGGCCTACGAGGCGGTTGAGGCTATTGCTGAGGACTCTCCCGAGCACCTTGAGGAAGAGCTTGGCGACGTACTTGAACAGGTAGTTCTTCACTCGCAGATTGAGGCGGACAGCGGTGTCAGTGCGGGCAGTGGGGTGCGCGACCGCGCAGCGGGCTTCGACATCGACGACGTATGTCGAGCGCTCAACCAGAAGCTGGTACGCAGACATCCGCACGTATTTGGGCCAGAAGCTGGCTCTACGTCGTCGGCCGCGGCCGTCTTGGACGTGTGGGAGAGCGTCAAGGCTGAGGAGCGCACCAGTGCAGAAGATACCGTGCACACCGAGGGTCTTCTCGACTCGGTTCCACAGTCTCTACCTGCGCTCATGCAGGCGCAGAAGATCTCAAAGCGCGCCGCAAAGATGGGTTTTGAGTGGGCGTCTGTCGATGACGTGTGGGACAAGGTCGCCGAGGAGCGCGCGGAGTTTGATGCTGAAGCCCCAGGTACGCAGCAGAAAACGGACGAGTTTGGTGACATCTTGTTTGCGCTGATAAACGTTGCTCGCTGGGAAGGCGTTGATGCGGAAGAAGCGCTGATGAGCGCCTGCAGGAAGTTCCGCTCTCGCTGGTCGTACATGGAGAAAGCTGCTGCTGAGAGAGGTTTCTCGCTTGACGAGAAACCCGAGCTTCAAGAAGATTTGTGGCAAGAAGCAAAACGTCATCTTGATGCGTAAGCAAGCTGCACAGATTGAAGCGAAGACGTGCGACGTACCGCAAAGCTTACGACTTGCCGTTGGAGCGACGACTTCTATTCGGTAAAACGATGAAATTCCAAACTGAGGCAGGGCTATTGGCGCTGCCTCTGCCATAATAAAGATGTTGCAATTTGTTGCGACGCATCACCAAACAAACCAGAAATGAGATCCGTGATGAGTCAAGACACCACTAAAAAGAGTGGTACAAAAAGAAAAACAACGCCCACCAAGCGTTCCGTTGAGCCTCTTAAAGAGACTACCGCGGAGCATGCCGCTGGTGCTCTCAAAATATTTTCAACTAAAAAAGCCGAGAAACCCCAGGCAACTGAGAAATCTCAACCTGACTCAAAAGCTGTTGAGTCTGAAAAGGCTGCGACGGCCTCAAAAGACGCCGCGGTAACAAAACATGCCGCGCCTCAAAAAGCCGCGGTGTCTCAAAAGGACGCTTCTTCCCAGGAGAGTTCCAAGGACACAAAGTCTAAAAGAACCGATCCTGTTCAGAGGATTGATAGGACTCAGAGGGCCGAAAGAGGCCAGAGTTCCGAGCGCGGTCAGAAGTCTAAAAGAACCAATAAACCGCAGTTCAGCGTAGATTCTCTGGTAGAGCTTAAGGACAACGCACTTGACTTCGCGCGCAATCATACCAAGCTTGTCGTTTTTCTCGGCGTTGTAATCTTTTTGCTTGTGGGCTTGTATCCGCCAATTCGTGGCTACTACCACGCTGTTCGCGAGCATGACGAGTTGCTGCTCAATCAGCAGAAGCTCGAGGAAGATCAAAAACGACTCGAGTCCGAGGTTCAGGGTCTGCAGACAAAAGAGGGCATCATAGATGAGGCTCATAAGCAGGGCTTGGTTTCTGGCAACGAGGAATCTGCGCGCGTAGAGGGCCTTGATAAAAAGAAGGATGAGAATACCGTTCAGCATCCTGACTATCCGTGGTACATCAAGGTTGGGGATTTTGTTTTTGGATTTACACCAGGCGATTCCGGCAATACTGAGGCTCCTAAGAGCGCAAACTCTGACGATTCTACATCTGCACCAGCTCCTGAAGAGTCTCACGAGCAGAAGAACTCTGGAGAAGGTGGATCTTCTGAGGGGTCCGGCGCCGACAATTCAAAGTCTGACAGTGGGAACTCACAATAATGCTTCTAGCTGCAATTGATATTGGAACCGTAACTGCTCGACTTGCGCTTGCGCAGGTAGAGGACAGTCGCGTCATTCGCATGGCCAAATACACCGAGATTGTCAATTTGGGTGAGGGTGTTGATACGGCAAAGCGCCTGCTACCTGAGGCAATCCACCGTTGCGTTGGATGCGTTTCTTCCTACGTTGATCACGCGAGAAAAGAGGGCGCCGAGGCGGTTGTTTGTACGCTCACAAGCGCTGCTCGCGATGCAGAAAATGCTCCTGACCTGGGAATGGGTCTAGCCTCGCTGGGACTTGAGCCCATGATTATTCCAGGTGAGATTGAAGGTGCGCTCACCTTTTTGGGTGTCTCTCACGATTTTGAGAATCATCGCATTCTTGTTGCCGACAGCGGTGGCGGCTCAACTGAGCTGGTCGTTGGCACGCTGGCAGGCCAGCCTGCGGCCCAAGGCGCAGGTCAGCAGCTTGGAGGCCAGCAGCTCGAGGGGCAGCAGCTCGACATCAACTTTGTCGAGTCCGTTGACCTTGGTTGCAGACGCCTGACCGAGCGCTTTAACCTGTCGTCAGATCACCCTTCAGCTGAGGACATTGATGGGGCTCACAAAATGGCGGCTCAGATGATGTCTGAGGCCATTGGGCGAGCTCAGCAGCAGTGTGCAGCGCCTGAGCTTTTAGTGGGCGTTGGTGGAACCGCAACCAGCCTCATTGCCATCAGGGATCATCTTGACCCGTATGACCCGTCAAAGGTGCATCTCAACCACATCTCGCTTGACGAGGTGTTGCAGATAGAGGGGCTTCTCGCCAGCAAAACGCTGAAGGAGCGAGAAGACATAACGGGATTGCAGGCAAAACGCGCGCCCGTCATGCTCGCGGGCACTATTTTGCTTGCAGAATTGATGAAGAATTCGGGCTTTAAACATCTGGTAGTAAGCGAGAGTGACCTGCTCTTTGGCCTGGTGATAACTGCTGCTGCCGTTCACCAAGGAAAGCAGTCGCCTGTGATTTGGCAGCCAATTTTGCGCCCGCTGGATAAAAAGTAGTGGCATAATAGCTAAACATATCCGGGGGCGTGGCGGAATTGGCAGACGCAGGGGACTTAAAATCCCTCGACTTCGGTCTTGCGGGTTCGAGTCCCGCCGCCCCTACCACTCTTGTTGCAGAATAAATAGCGTTTTAGCTGCGTATTTTCAGAAAACATTTAAGTATTAGGCTTTATTGGGCGTGAAGAGTGTATAGCTCTTGACCTGGTAAAACTTAACCCGTTAGTCCGCTCAGGGGACAAAAATGGGACAAAATTTAGTTCAATCATTTATTCTTTATCTACGCCAAAAGAATTGTCTGTGAGTGTTAAAAACCTAAAGAAAACCCCGCTTATTACGGGGTTAGGAGTTACTTCATATGTAACTTGGCGTATTCAAGAGCAAAGTCCGGTATCTGTTCTACGCCAGCTTGATAGTTCAAAATGTTTTGGTCGGTTACTACCTTATCACCAATATTATGTGCTGCAAAACCCTGCTGTACTACTTCATTTGTGAGAGGGTCAATAAGATAAGCGGAAGTAACTGCATCTATTGGTAAAGACGCGAGAAAATCACAAATCTTTTTTATTTCTTTGGCATCCATTTAACCTTCCGTTCTTGGTGAAAATGCGGTCTATCTATTTATTCCTTATCGACATCAAAATTCTTCGGTGATGAAAACGGCTAAAAGAAAATCCCGCTTGTGTGAGGATAAGGGTTGCTAATTGATTTTTACTCTATGTAATTAAAGGCAACCATTTTCGGGATAACGTTTGAATTCGACATCTTTGAATTCAGCTTTCAATTCTTCTGGGGCTGAGTCTTTGACGCCATTTTCGTCAAAGAAGTGTTCCAAAACATAACTAAAATCATATTTATCAAACAATGACTTAAGAAATGGTCTATCAGGCAAGTGTGTCATTATCAAATCTCCAGTTAAACTAGTGTTTTTAGGGTTCTTTTTATTATAGATCCGCAGATGAGTGCATTCAAAAGTTAAGCTTTTATTTTTCTAGCAACGGAGTAAGTTCTTGCTCAGCCTTTTTAGTGGGACCATCCCAAGTGAAATACTCAGGACAGGACTTGTAAAGCTTTCTATGGCGAATTATCGCAATTTGTTCATCGTTTGGGAGACCCATCAAAATGGCTATATTTTTCTTAGCGTCAAGAGTCTTACCATACTTCTTAAGCAGTTTTATATGCTCGCGTGCATAAGAGTTGCTACCCCTCATTAAAGAATCTAAAGAGATATCAAGCGAGTCGCAGAGTATTTCGTAATCGATTACCACAAGA
Source organism: uncultured Atopobium sp. (assembly GCA_916050095.1). GTDB lineage: Bacteria > Actinomycetota > Coriobacteriia > Coriobacteriales > Atopobiaceae > Lancefieldella. The sequence continues at coordinate 3,542 of CAJZJP010000028.1, read as the reverse complement.
AGCCTCTTTTACTGCAGTAATAATGATTTGTTATCGATCCAAGTAAGTGTCCTCATCTAAGTAATTATATTCTGCAAGAGAGATCAGCAAAAGTTATTTCCATACCTATTCTGTTCTCTTTCAGAAACTTGTATACTACTTGTCTTGTACCTAACGTATGCATGACTAATTTCTTATTCACTTCGGAGGACCTATGTCATTTGAGACAGGAGTTTTTCCGGTTTTAGTTTCTGAGAACGCAGCTGCAGAGTCATTGTCTCCGCAGGTCAGAGGAGGACTCAATTCGTCGTCTGCCACACCTCTTCACGTTCAGCTGTCAGATTTGATGCGCGTCAAAATTCTGTCAGAAGACTGGAAGGCGGGAACGTATATTCCGTCTGAGGCAGAATTTATGGCACAGTATGGTGTCAGCCGAGGCACTATCAGAAAAGCCATTCAATCCCTGGTCAAAGAGGGTTTGCTGCTTACTCAAAAGGGTCGAGCAACGCAGGTTATTTCTAACACCGTCCGCCATGCGGCGGGAAATACCGTGCTTTCATTTGCAGCCGCACTCAGAGATGGTGGCTTTGAGTATCGAACCGAAGTCCTGTTTAAGCAGGTAGTTCCTGCAGATCAAGCCGTTGCCGAGCACCTGGAGATTCCCATTGGCTCTGACGTACTCTTTTTGCGTCGCGTCAGGAGTGTTTCGGATAGGCCTGTGGTGTGCCAAGAATCGTGGTCTAACCTGCTTGTTTGTCCACAGCTTGAAAAGGCAGACTTTGAGAATGAGTCGCTCTTTGACGCGGTTGAAAGAACTTCTCAAAAAGAGATCGCGCGCTCTCGCATGCGCTATCAGTCGCAAATTGCAGGCAAAGACCATGCCGACTACCTGCAGTGTTCTCCAAATGAAGCTTTGCTCGTTCTTGAGCAGGTAATTGAACTATCCGACGGCAACTGCATTGAGTGGAGTCAGACTTGGCTTGCCCCACATCAGAGTGTTGTTGGGGTATCCGAGCAGGTAGACGGCTCCATTGGACCTCTGGACATCTCTTCAGTTCGCCAGTCAGAGCGCGTAGACTCATTGCAGACTTCCACAGAAATAGACTCTGATCAGCGCGCGCAGCTTGAGTTTAATCTGCGTCACGAGGCGCTAGAGGTTCGTCGAGGCATCATCGAGCTGGCACATCGCTACAGCTCAACGCCATTCCATATTGGCGGCGCATGTTCTGTGGCAGACATTGTCTCCGTACTTTTGAGCAAGGTTATGCAGGTGGGCCGCAGGGATTGCGAGTGGGAACTTAGAGACCGTCTGATTCTCTCTAAGGCTCACACATCGCTGGCGCTGTTCCCAGCTCTTCTACGTGCAGGAATGGTCTCTCAAGAAGACATCGACCGCGGAGTTTTTGGACCCGACGCCGTCCTCTTTAAGCATCCACTGAGAGATCCTCAACGCGGCTTTGAAATTTCCGGTGGAAGCCTTGGCATGGGTTTGGGCTACGCCGCTGGCCTGGGGTTAAGCCTTCGCAGAAAAGATCTTCCTTCTCGCGTTTTTTGTATTTTGGGCGACGGCGAGTGCGACGAGGGTTCCATTTGGGAGAGCGCTGCGTTTATTGGCCACAACCAGCTCTCCAACGTGACGGTCATTGTTGACCAGAACCGCATGCAGCTGGACGGTCCCTGCGCGTCCATTTTGGACACCGGGTCAATTGCAAGAAAGTTTGATGCGTTTGGCTTTGAGTCCGTCGAGGTAGACGGCCATGATGTGCTTGCACTGTACAACGCGCTGAAGCAGCAAACTTCTAGGCCTCGTGCGATTATCGCGCACACCATCAAGGGCAAGGGACTTTCATTTGCCGAGAATAACGTCTCGTTCCATGACGCATGTGTGACGGACGACCTCTATGATCAGGCATTGTCTGATCTGAAAGTCGCAGAGGAGGCATGCTCATGCTAGATACATCGTTGCAGTCAGTGCAAATTTCTGCCGCAGAATCGCAGATGCTTGCTGGTATGAACACAAAAGAAGTGTTCGGCTGGGTTATGGGCAAGCTTGCCGAGGACGATGAGCTACTAACTGTTGCTGTTGCCGACTATGGTCGTCGTTTGAACCTGGAGCGCTTCCGTGAGCTTAGACCAGATGGCTATATTCAGTGCGGAATTGCGGAGCAAAACCTTATTGAGGTGGCATCTGCCTGCGCAAATGAGGGCTTTCACGTTTTTGCGCCGTGCTACGCCACGTTTGTGACCTCTCGAACGCTGGATCAGATTCGCGTCAACCTTGGCATGATGAAGTCGTCTGTGGTGCTTGTGGGTGTTGCTGCTGGCTGCGAATCCGCAGCTACGGGACCATCTCACATGGCGGTGGAGGACATTGCGGTTACCAGAACCATCCCGGGACTATCCGTGTTCAATCCGGTTGATAACGCCCAGCTTGCCGCAACGCTCATGGAGCTTGCAAAGCATCCCCGACCAGCTTATGTGCGTATGACCTCGTGCGATGGTGTTAATCTGCATCCAAATGGTTACATTTTTGATGCGTCTGGTGTCGAGAAACTCTTTGAGTTAGCTGGCGCGGCGGACACGGTGGACCCAGCAGTCGCAGACGGTGCCGCAACTACCACTCAACCAAAACACGTGACGATTCTTGCAACAGGCGCGATAACCAGCCGAGTCGTTGAGGCAGCTCAGCGAGCAGCAGAGCAGTTAGCAACTGAGCAAGCCGCTGCTGCTCAGACGAACATCGAGGTCTACGGCGTATCGAGCATCAAGCCACTTGACGCTTCTCTGACGGAAATCTGTCAAAACTCTGACGTGATTATTACCGTTGAGGAGCACAGTATTTTGGGTGGATTTGGCAGCGCCGTTCTCGAGCAGCTCAGCGCTTCAGGTTCATGCCCGCAGGTACTACGTTTAGGCATGCCCGATACGTATTTGGAAGCAGATGTTCACCACAACATTCTTGCGCGTGCTGGATTATCGATTGAGAGTCTACAAGAGGTTCTTCTCGCCAACTGTTAAATTAGGACCTAAGAAAATAAAAGCCTAAGAAAACAAAAACCCAAGGGAGCGTTTGCTGCCTTGGGATTTGCGTTCTATGGTGCCCCCAACGGGAATCGAACCCGTATTGCCGCCTTGAAAGGGCGATGTCCTAACCGTTAGACGATGGGGACGCGAAGAAAAAGTATAGCAAAGATGCTGCAGATTTCTAGGGCTAAACGGCGCGATTTTGGGCTTTCATCTATTCTTCGTTTTCCCACCAGTCTAGTCCGGCCTTAAACGCGTAGTCGCGAGCGCTCTGAGTTACGCCGGGCACCGACTCAGCCCACGAAATAAATTCCGGCACGTCGGCGATAATCGCCTCGGCCTCGTGAACTGCGATAACGTTTTCGGCAAACGTGTCAGATGTGAAATTGATTCTGCAGGGAATGTAGAGATCAACAAAAGATGGCCTGAGCAGCGCATATGCTGCTCCCTCGCCGAGGTTAACAAAGCCTTTGAGCGCGCGTTTTGCTGCGGGCATGCGATTCAACTTGAAGAACAGCAGCGTAAACGCCAGGCGCATC
>CAJZJP010000027.1:0-9873 GCA_916050095.1 uncultured Atopobium sp. | reverse complement strand
CCTTCCACGCCTGCTCAGCACGAGATGGCTCGCTACCTGGGCGAGGAGCTCAAGGCGCTAGGCTGCACCGACGTCACCGTCGACGAGCACGCCTACGTCACCGGCACCTTCGCCGCATCCAAGGGCGCCGAGTCGGCTCCAGCACTGATGCTTTGCTCGCACCTGGATTCCGTCATTGACGCGCCCGCCTCGGGCATTAAGCCACACGTCGTCCACTACGAGGGCGGTGACCTGGTGGCCGGCGTCGTTAACGGCAAGACCATCGCAACCACCCAGGAGCAGGTCCCTGACCTCAAGGATTTTGTGGGCATGGACATCATTTGCTCCGACGGTTCCACGCTGCTTTCCGCTGACGATAAGGCTGGTGTGGCTGAGATTTGCGCGCTGCTCAAGCGCCTGGGCGACAACCCCGAGCTCGCACACCCTACACTCAAGATTGCGTTTGTCCCCGACGAGGAGATCGGTCACGGCGCAAGCCTGCTTGACCTGGATAAACTCGGTGCTGCGTACGGCTATACCGTCGACGGCGAGGCTCTCGGTGAGTTCAACTACGAGTGCTTCAACGCCGCCCACGCCGACGTCTACTTCAAGGGCGTCATGGTGCACCCCGGTAGCGCCAAGGACGTCATGATCAACGCAATCACCGTGGCTTCCGAGTTCCAGCAGATGGTCCCGGCCTTTGAGCGTCCTGAGCACACCGAGGGCTACGAAGGCTTCTACCACCCAATCGCCATCGAGGGTTCCGCGTCCGAGGTCAAGCTTAGCTACATCGTCCGCGACCACGACGCCCAGATCTTTGCCAATCGCCAGCAGGTCCTGCAGGATATCGCCGCGTTCTTGAACAAGCGCTATGGCGAGAATACCGTCCGTGTTGAGATTCACCAGGAGTATCGCAATATGGCCGAGAAGTTCGACGGCTACGAGTTCCTGATTGATTATGCGCTTGAGGCAAATCGTGAGGTTGGCATTGAGCCTAAGCCAGTTGCCGCTCGTGGCGGTACCGATGGCGCTCAGCTCACCTTCCGTGGCCTGCCATGCCCCAACATTGCTACCGGCGGATATAACGCCCATTCTATTCGCGAGTTTATTCCCGTGCCAAGCCTTGAGGTCACCGTTGACCTTCTGGAGAAGCTCGTCGCCAAGTTTGCTGCTCGCAGCTAGCGCACGCTGGCTACCCAGCTTCGCTGCTCGCAGCTAACACCGTCACGCCGTGCCGCGCTCGCACTGCCCGCGACCCGCACCGTCACATCGCGCGCGACCGTTTGACGTGCGGCTTTGCCATTCATAGCTAGATTTCTACCGTCTACGCTCCCGTTCACCCTTGTCAATAAATGGTGTGCGGGAGCGTAGCATAATTATGAAGGGTCATTGTTCTTTTTTTCACGGATTAAGGGGGGTCGCAATGCTCGCAGTGTTGTTTGGAATAATTGTCGTTGCGGCACCCGTCGTAGCTGCGTTTTTGGAGCACTCGGGAAACGTTGGAATTTCCGAGCGTCGCCACAGCCACCATGACACCTACGTGACTCCCGCCTCACTCACACGTTCGCTCATTATTGACATGGCATTTGTCAGTGCAATCGCAGTTATTCTCGGCTGGCTTTGCTACGTTAATGTATTTACGCCAAACCCAGACATTGTTATGGCGTTTTTTGCGTCCTTCTCGGTTGTCATGTTTATGGCGTGGTACATCTTGAGTCGTTATAAGGTCTCGCTTTTTGATGACGAGATGGTTGTAGTGCCCTTTGTAGGCTCTGAAATTTCCATCAACTACCAGGACATTAAGCGCATGGAGTGGGTTGGCGGCCGTCGGGGTTCCGGGTTTAGAGATCTTCTAATTTTGACTTCGAATGCGTCGAAGGTGCGTCTCTCGGGTATGATTGGACTAGACCAAGTGTTGCTCAAGATTGATCGCTTTGACGTCTTGGCACATAGTTCAACTAGATAGAAGTACAAAGATGCAGCTTGGACTGTATCAGCTCTGAGGCGCGTCGCTTGCGTCAACGTAAAGCTTCGGCGTACGATACGTCCACACTGACCTGTGCAGCATGCAGTAACGGGGGACGTTTGTGATTAAGCTTGTTTTATCTGACATGGACAATACGCTGGTACCTTTTGGCAATAGACGCGTGTCGGACTTCACACGCAAGGCTATTCACACGCTCCTGGAAGAAACAGATATCGCCTTTGGCCCTTGTACCGGCCGAGATTACGTTGAGCTGATGCGTCTTTTCAGCCTCGACGAGGCGTGCATGCAAACAGGCGTCATGTCTACAGGCAAGCGCGTGCTGTACAAAGGCAAGACCATCTCGCTCTCCATCTTTGACCACAAAACGTTGCAGGGTGTCGCAGATGCTCTTGCTGACGAGAAGAACATGTTCTTGGTCTGCTATCCAGAGAAGACCAACCTCTTTAACCCGGCATATGTTGTCGGCCCGCTGGACAAAGACATTCTCGCCGATTACGAGCGCAAACTGGTGTTTGTCTCGGGCATTGTTGATCAAGTCCCGGACGACGTCGATTTTGTCGCCGCAACAATTGCGTGCCCAGGCACGGAGGAGGACATGGAGCGCTGTCGCCAAAAGGTGGCCGCAGCTTGTCCAGACGTGTACACCATGTCGGTTGTCCCTCAGTGGTTTGACGTGCTTCCCAAGGGTGTGTCCAAGCTGACTGGTTTTGAGACACTCCTGGAAAGAACAGGCATTTCTCCAGAAGAGGTGCTCGTTTTTGGAGATGGCGAGAATGACGTTGAGATTTTAAGTAAAGTTCCGCACTCGGTGGCGGTGGCAAACGCAATTCCAGAGGTCAAGCAGGTAGCAAGGCACCACGTAGGTGCATCTGCAGATGACGGCGTTGCGCATGCCTTGCTTGAGCTGGTACGCGCAACAAAAGCAGGGGAGACTCCCCGTTTTATGATGGAGAACTAGCATGATTAGACTCATTGCATCGGACATGGACGGTACGCTACTGGACCAGAACTCCGAGGTTCCGCCAGAGACATTTGAGCTTATCGAAGAGCTGTACAAGCACGGCGTTCACTTCGTGGCAAGTTCCGGTCGTCGTTACGATACATTGCGTTGGTTGTTTGAGCCGGTCGCAGATAAGATTGACTACGTGGCCTCCTTGGGCACGCAGGTCTATGTAGAGAACGAGGTTATCGACCGCGAGGTTTTCTCGTCAGCTTCTATTCGTAAGCTGTTTGAGTTGACGTCTGAGTTTGACTGCATTCACCTGGTTGTTTATGACCGCACGCATACGTATTTGCTGGACGATCAGAGTTCGTTTGTGCGCGAGCTGGATAAAGACCTGCCTAACGCTGAGCGCGTGTTTGATCCGCCTTCACCTGACATTAGTATCATCAAGGCTGCTATTTGCTGTGATTCCAGGGCTCGCTCCATGGATATGGCCATGATTCTTGAGCGCGAGATGGGCGATAGGCTTTCGTTCATGCCTTCTGGAGAGACCTGGATTGACGTGGTGCCTCGTGGTGTGAACAAGGCTACAGGACTTGAGCAGATTCGCAGGTACTATGGCATTTCTCGCGACGAGATTGCCGTGTTTGGCGATTCCATGAACGATTACGCTATGCTGCGTTATGCCGGCACTGCGTACGTCATGGACAACGCTCGCTACGCGCTCAAGACGATTGCCTCCAAGGTCATTGCGCCTAACACCGAGCAGGGTGTCCAGAAAGAAATGCGTCGAATTCTGGAAGAGCTGGCGTAAGGGCTTGGCGCCGTTTACCAACTTGTTCAGCATGACCATTTGGCGATAATTTCATACCGTTAGCCCCGTTCCTTTCTAAGTTTGATGGACTTATTTCGAGAGTCGAAATAAGGTAGTACAGACAGAAATGGAGAGGAGGGGACACGTATGTCAATTGTCAGCACTAAAGATATTGCCTATTCCAATAAACGTGCCGTTATCAAAGCATTGTGCGAGAAAAACGCTCTCTCTCGTGTTGAATTGGCTCGTGAATTATCTCTTTCTCCTAGTACCGTTACTACTATTGTTCAAGATTTGCTTCAGTCAAAAATGGTTGAAGAAAGCTCAGAGCGCGTAGTAACCGCTGGTAGATCAAAGACGCTTCTGCAACTTGCTCCAGAGTTTGGTCTTCTGGGACTTGTTAGGGTTTCTCGCCAGAGTCAGGAACTTGTGCTCGTTGACATGGCTCTTAACGAGTACGCTCGTACCACGCTGTCAGAAGAGGCTCCTTCGGGAGAAACTCTACTTGAAGGTATTAAAACTGCTCTTACAAGGCTTATTGTTGACGGTGCGATTCTTAAGGGAATTGGAGTTCTGCTTGAGGGTGATGTACTTGAATCAGAGCTTTCCGTCATGTATTCAACGGGTCATGATTCGGCAACAATTTCCCTGGTACAAGCGTTAGAGAGTTCCTTCAGGGTAGTGGTGAAGCAATTTGAGCAGAGTGACTTTGCTCTTTCTCAAGTAGAAAGCTCAAACAACATTGAGGATGTTTCTTCATACTTGCATCTCTCATTTGGAACTCAAGTTGTAGCTCAAGTTGTCAGCAATAACATCCCTCTTCCTATGAAAGAAGGATTAAACGCAGACATTACTCAGCAACTTGTGAGCGTAGACGGCCTGCAACTTGATAAGTTAATGAACCTTATCAGCACGGTTCAGAGTCTATTTTCTCTTGATGCTGTGGTTGTATCTGTGCCCGAAGAAGATATCTCTACTTCTTTGATTAAGGAAGATACGCTAAATAAGGCGTTGTCTACTCCTGCGTTTTTGGCGCAAAAATTTGCTCAGTTTGAAGCATTTCCAAAACTAATCGTAACAAGAATGACTTCAAGAAACTTATTAATAGATGCTGTTTCTGCTCTAAGGTTTGCTTGTCTTTGTCCAGAAACTGTCCAGCTTTGGAAACGGGTGCTTGTTTCTGGTTGGCGTCCAGCAAGTTCTACGTAGTAAATCGGTAAGACTTACGCAGGTTATGTGCAGGAAACCAGCAAGGCTTGCGTAAGAAGCCAGCAAGGTAGATGTAGGGAAGTAGTACGCTATGTGCCGCGCTGGAACAAAGGTGTTTCTCGACTTTGTCTGCTCATCAAAGTCGTCAACATGGTGCTGAGGCATCTATAGAAGTACGTGTAGGTTGTTTGAAGGAGAGATAGCTGCACTTGCTATCAAACAATGTGTTTCTAAGGAGGAAACATGGTTCAGGGTATTTTGATCCTCTTGGTCTTTGTGGCTGTAGCTGCATTGATGATGACTAAGAAGATCCCAACTCTGCTTGCCCTGCCACTGATGGCCATTTTGATTTGTGTCATCGCAGGCGTTCCAATGTTTGGAAAAGACGGCGACGGAAAAGAAATTGGCTGGCTGACATCAGTATTTGAGGCTGGTACCGTCCGCATGGGCGCCGCAATCATGGCTGTTATTTTTGGCGCATGGTTGGGTCAGCTTATGAACAAGACTGGTGTTACCGAGACAATTATCAAGAAAAGCGCAGAGCTTGGTGGCGATAAGCCCCTGGTAATCACCTTGATTATGTCTATTGCAGTGGCTGTCCTCTTCACGACACTTTCTGGCTTGGGATCCATCATCATGGTTGGCTCAATTGTCCTGCCAATTTTGATTTCTGTTGGTGTTCCCGCAGCTAGTGCAGCATGTATCTTCTTGATGTCCTTTACTACTGGTCTGGCACTCAATATTGCCAACTGGACAACCTTCGCAAAGCTTTTCAACCTAGATATTGCTCAGGTTCAGGGCTTTGAGGTTTATCTTGCTGTTGCAACTGGTATTGCAACTTTGATCATGATTGTTGTTGAGTTCAAGCGTAATGGCATTAAGTTTGCCTTCAGCGCTCCAGTTGCTGAGCAGAGCAACTCCAAGCAGCTCACCGGTGTTGCTGGTGGTCTTGCAATGCTTACTCCACTCATTCCTATTGTGCTTGTTGCTTTCTTGAAGGTTCCTGTTACCCCAGCATTTACCGTTGGTATTCTGTGGTGCCTGCTGTTTACCTCCAAGAGCTTTAGCAAGGCAATGAACCTTCTTGCAAAGACTTGCTATGACGGCGTAACCGACGCTGGTCCTGCAATTATCCTGATGGTTGGCATTGGTATCCTTTACCTTGCAGTTACCAACCCAACGGTTAAGGCAGTTCTTAACCCATTCCTGCTTGGCATCATGCCACAGAACCTTATTGCATACATCGTCTTCTTTGCGGTCCTCTCGCCATTGGCTCTGTATCGTGGACCTATGAACATGTTTGGTCTTGGTTCTGGCATCGCAGCTCTTATCATTGGCCTGAACACCCTGAATCCTCTTGCTGTCATGGGCGCATTCCTGGCTGCAGAGCGCATCCAGGCAGGTGGCGACCCAACCAACACTCAGAACGTTTGGACTGCAAACTTCTGCGAGGTTGACGTCAACACCGTTACTCGTAAGATGCTCCCTTACCTCTGGGCAGTTTCCATCTTTGGTGTAATTCTGTCTGGTGTTCTGTACTTCTAAGTTCTGACCTTGGGGCGAGAAGACCCTCTTGTTGTGGTCTTCTCGCCTCGTTTTATCTTTGCAGCTGATGGATTGCTGTAAATCTAGGAGGAAACGTGAAAGTTCGTATTGGAATCGACGTTGGCGGAACATTTACTGATGCTGTTGCCATCGACAATGATACGTACGAAATTATCGGCACGGTTAAAACACCTACTACGCACACCGCTGAAGCAGGTGTTGCAGCAGGTATTGTGCAGGTGCTTCATGGTGTTATGGAGCAGCACAACATTAAGCCTGAAGATGTTGTCTTTATTGCTCACGGTACCACCCAAGCAACAAACGCCCTGCTTGAGGGCGATGTTGCACAGGTTGGTATCGTAACGCTTGGTAGTGGTCTTCAGGGAGCCAAGAGCAAGAGTGACACCAATGTTGGCGATATTGAACTTGCTGCCGGTAAATTCCTGCGTACCAAAAATGCTTTTGTAGACACCTCTTCTGATGTTGAAGCTGGCATTAAGAGCGCAATTGAGCAGCTTTTCTCGGATGGTTCAACTTCTTATGTTGCCGCTGAGGCATTTAGTGTAGACGATCCAACTAACGAGAATGCTGTTATTGCAGAGTGCTCTGATAGAGAACTTCCTGCTACGGCTACAAATGACATTTCTAAGCTTTACGGCCTGGCTATTCGTACTCGTACAGCAGTTGTTAACGCTTCCATCATGCCAAAGATGCTTGAAGCTGCAAACATGACTGACAAGAGTATTCGCGAGGCAGGCATTGAGTCACCACTTATGGTTATGCGCTGCGACGGCGGTGTTATGACTGTTGATGAGGTCCGTCATCGTCCAATCCTAACCATTCTTTCTGGTCCTGCAGCTGGTGTAGCTGGCGCTTTGATGTATGAGAAGCTTACCGACGGCCTATTCTTTGAGGTTGGTGGCACTTCTACCGATATTTCTTGCGTTAAAGACGGCAAGGTTATGGTCAAATACGCAGAAGTTGGTGGCCACAAGACGTACCTCTCGTCACTAGATGTGAGAACCGTTGGTATTGGTGGCGGTTCTATGGTGCAGATTTCTGATGGTAAGGCCGTTGACGTGGGACCTCGTTCTGCTCACATTGCTAACTTGGATTACGAGGTATACACCGACGCAGAAAAAATTGTGAATCCACGCCTGGTTGCTGTTCGTCCTATGGATGGAGATCCTGAGTACGCAGCTATTGAGTGTGATGGTGGTCTTCGTGTCTGTTTGACCATGGCTGGCGCTGCAAATATTGCAGGCTTTGTTCCTGAGGGGGATTATGCGCGCGGCTCTGTTGAAGCTGCTCGTGCGGCGTGGGCTCCTCTTGCAGAGAATATGGGCATGAGTGTTGAGGAAGCAGCAGCTCAGGTCCTTGCTTTTGCCGCAAAGAAGAACGGTGCTGTAGCAGAACAGCTTATGAAAGACTACGGCATGGACCCTCGCACAACCGTTTACGTTGGCGGTGGCGGTGGAGCTTCTACGGTAGTGCCACACTTGGCAAAGACCATGGGTCATATGTTCCGCATTGCTAAGAATGCTCCTGTTATCTCAACTATTGGCGTTGCTCTTGCTATGGTCCGTGACATGGTTGAGCGCAGTGTTACCAACCCAACCGACGATGACATTGTCAGTGTCAGGCGTGAGGCAGAAGCTCGTGCTATTAAGATGGGTGCAGCTCCTGGAACTGTTGAGGTTACTGTTGAGGTTGATACCCAGCGCCACGTTGTCCGCGCGATTGCTGTTGGTGCCACTGAGCTGCGTAGTAAAGACGTTAATGCTACACGTCTGAGTGCAGACGAGCTTAAAAAACTTGTAGTAGAGAACCTTGGTGAGGGTGCAGATAACGTTTCCGAGGTTGCTCACTCTTCTGAGCTCTTTGCTTACACTGCAACCACTACAGAAAAGAAGCTCTTTGGTCTTCTCACCAAGAAACGCACAGCTCTTCGTCTTATTGATTCCGAGGGTGTTATTAGACTTCAGCGTCCTAATGCCGACGTACTCCAAGAGACCATTAGTTCTTGGCGCAAGGGAGTAACAGCCCTGGTAGAGGACTTGACCGTATACAACGACGGTGGAGCCAATCTGCCAAACGTCTATGTGGTAGTTGGCAAGCGCATTATCGATCTGTCTGGAATGACTTCTCTTGAGCAGATTTTGAGCCTTGCAGCAGTGGAGTTGGGCGGTTATCCGTCTGACGAGCCTGTTATCATCGCTGCTACACTTCGTTTAGGCGATTAAACTCACATGCAGAGCGCAGATCACACTTTGGCGAGAAAATCGGTGAACCTTGAAGCAGAGTCTACTGTTGGCTCTGCTTCAAGGTTTCCGTTTCCAACTCGTGAGCTTGCACGTAAAGAGCTCTCGTGGGATCGCTTTGCTACTCGAATTCCTGAAGAGGATAAAGAGCGCGTGATTGATTTGGCTTGGTCAAAGGGTGAGCGCGCTGCGCATATGGTGTTTGAGGAGTCAAACGGTCAAAGTGATTTCTTTAAAATCTGCAAAGATGCAGGCATGACAATTATCAAAAAAGATATTGATTGTGTGTATGGAAACCAGCGTTATTTCAGCGATTATGTTTCTGGTACAAAAGAAATCACACTCTATGAGCAGTCATGCGCGTTGTGGGCAAAACAAAATCAACTTGAGCCGCATGAAGCTCAAAACCTCATTCTGATGCATGAGTTTTTTCATGTCTTGGAGACGACGCGACTTGGATTAACCAGCAAAGAATATACCGTTCCACTTATTACTATTGGTCCTTGTAAGCTGGGAAAAACAGGCATTCATGCACTATCTGAAATTGCCGCGCATGCGTTTACCAATACTTACTACGAATTGCTACATAACATTTCTGGCACAGGAGGAAACAATGAATCATAAAGAGATTACCTGGAACAACCTACAGATTCCTGTTGTTGGAAGCTTTGATGTGGTCATTATTGGCGGCGGCGTTTCTGGATCTGCTTGTGGAATTCGCTGCGTCAACGAGGGTCTCTCTACACTTATTGTGGACAAGTCAAATCTGCTTGGGGGCTCTGCTACACGAGCGCTTGTGTGCCCTATGATGCCGTCATATGTGCGCCATCTGCCAGTTCTTTCTACCATCGAGCAGCAGCTCTTGGCTTCAGGTGACGCTACGCGTGACGATTACACTACCATGATCTGGTTTGCTCCTGAGCGTTTGGGAGAAGTGTATGAGCAGCTCTACACCACTAAAGGTGGACAAATCCTCTATGACACGTCTCTCGTAGCTGCGGTTCTATCTGATGCTGATGACGAGAAAATCATCACGCACGCTATTCTTGCCTCAACAGAAGGTTTGATTGCAGTAGCTGCTCAAACGTGGATTGACGCATCGGGTGACGCAGTCTTGTCCAGAGCTGCTGGTGTA
>CAJZJP010000026.1:0-10094 GCA_916050095.1 uncultured Atopobium sp. | reverse complement strand
ATCTCAATGACCCGCTCACAGTTTGTGGGCGGGTCCACTCTATTGAGACCTTTGGCACCGTAGATGGTCCTGGAACTCGCCTGGTTGTGTTTACCCAGGGGTGTCCCATGCGCTGTGCCTATTGTCATAACCCCGATACCTGGCAATTTGGTATTGGAACAGAAAAATCGGTAAAAGAAATTCTTGCCACCTTTAACCGCAATAGAGCTTTTTATAGAAACGGTGGAATTACGGCCACTGGCGGCGAACCACTCGCTCAGTCTGAGTTTATCGGCGCTCTGTTTGAAGCGGCTCATAGTGACCCGCGAGGACGCATTCATACCTGTCTTGACTCTTCTGGCATTGCGTATAATCCAGAAACTCCAGAAAAATTTGAGCGCGTTCTTGATAACACTGATTTAGTGCTCCTTGATATCAAGCACTCTGATCCAAAGGGCCACATTAGTCTTTGCGAAGTTGGCTCAGAAAGACCACTTGCGTTTGGTGATGAGCTCAATCGTAGAGGCATTAAAGTTCTTATCAGACATGTTGTAGTGCCTGGAATTACTGATTCACCAGAAGAACTTGCTGGCGTTGGTAGAATCATTGCTCACTGGGATAACGTTATTGGATTAGATTTACTTCCCTATCACGTGATGGGTGTAAAAAAGTATGAAGAGCTTGGCATTCCTTACAAACTTGCTGACACTCCTGCCATGGATGGTAAAAAGATTCCTAAGCTGCGCAAGCAAGTCCTTATCGCTCGTTCCCTTGAACGCAAACGACTTTCATAAAACTATCAGCAGTCCATTTAGCTGCTGGTAGCAATTTAGTTGGTATATTTGCCTCTCTATCCGAGGTACTTCTCGGTAAGAGATTTCAATACCTCCCTGATTCGTTTTCTTCCCATGACATATTTTGATGTAAGAAACATTGTTGGTTATCTTGGGATTTGGCCAACACTTCAAGTATTAAAAGGTGTCAATCTGAAACCTATGACTGCGATTATTGTTCTGACAGCGTGGTCGTTTGCTCTCTTGCTTCTCGCCGTTGGCACTACAGCTCTGAAACAAGCATTTGCAAAGGGAAGATATGTGCAGTTGAGGCAATGTGACTAAACATCACCGTTAAACAACAATGACACAGACGCCGACGGGCATATCACAAAAAGGGCACAGCGTTTTGCTGTGCCCTTCTCAACTGTTATCGCTATCTTCTTACTACTGCTTTTCCGTAACCACTGAATCGTAATCGCGGCTCTATGCCTGAGACTCTGTGCGACGACGATGCAGAGTAGATGCTACAAACACAAGCAGACCGGTAGCAGCAAGCGAGAAAATCATGGCCGGCGAATTATCTCCCGTATCGGGAAGTGCACCGGGAGCCTTTGTTGAAGCAGTCTTATTTTCAGCAGGCGTCGGCTCATCAATACGTTCCCACTGAGCATAAAGTACATTTCCCTCTGCATTTATGGTGTCAACTTCCACCTTATCGCCCCGATGGAGCAGTGTGCCACCCTCTTTTGAGATAGACCAGCCTAAGAAGCGATATCCTGCTCGCACCGGATCTGCCGCATCAATGGTAAGAGTATCGTTTGACTCAACGAAATCTGAGTATGTACGACCGGGAGCGCCTTCGTAGTTGAGATCATATGCAAGACGTACGGCATTGGAGTTTGCCCACACGGCGCTCAGGGAAATATCCGAGGTTCCCATCGGAATCAAATCCCCCGGATAGTAGCGTGTTCCGTCACTTGCAACCCAGCAAATGAATCCACGGGAGCCTGCAGGAGGAGTCACACCGGAAGCATCAAGCACACGAATATCAGAGCCTTCGGCATAGTGCATCGGATCTGAAACAGAGCCTGTACCACCGGCAAGATCATAGGTGATGGTGTGGGCCTGGTTTATCGGAACCCATTTTGCCGTAAGGGTAATGTCTTCCGTCACGGGACTTCCAAAACGATACGGCTTTCCATCGTTTCGGAGCCATGCAACAAGAACATAGCCATCGCGCGTTACCCCCGTTGGTTCATCGAGGGTTGTTTGCGCGGGTACTGACACGGTCTTGTTGGGTGTTCCGTTGTTGTACACATACGTGACATTAACGGGTACCGGCTCCCATTTGGCATACAGAGAGGTATCACTTAAGGGCATGGAGTTATCAGAGGTGAGAGGCATGGTCAACTGAGCATTTCGATACCAGCCGACAAACCGGTAGTACTGTGGCAATCCGGCAGGACGACTTGGCGTTGAGTTTGAGATGTCGGCTAACGAAGCTCCATATTTACGCTGTTCAGATGAGATTGTGGTTTCAGAGGTAACGGAAGTTGCCGCGTTTTTGAGAGTCAGATTATAGGTAATGCGCTTTCTGACCATAACAAGATATTTTGTAGGAAGAGGCTTAAAAACAACGTCTCCGCTGGCAGCATCATATATCGCAGGACCTTCTCCCTTAGAAATATCAAACCACTGAGTAACGTCGGTATCAAGGTTTAGATCTTTCGGATCTTTAGGAGTTCCGGTAGGCGTGTAATAGCCGTACTTGACGTAAGAAAACATTGCCAGGTTTGTACTGAAACTAAATGTTCCATCGGCAGGTATCCAAGAAGCAGTATATGCACTGTAGCCGTTCCCGTCTGCATTGTCAGTAAATATGGCAAAGTCTTTGGTCAGATTTACCTTATTAGGATAAAAATCAAAACGGCTTGCCGTGCGATTTCTGCTGCCTGGTGAATTAAAGCTAGAAGGACTCTTGGCATACCAAAGATTACCGTCATCCCAGCGATACCCTGCTTCAGGTTCAATAGGCGTAAATGTTGCGCCGTAGAGCCCTAAGAACGTATGGGCAGCATTGCCTGAGTAGTTTTCAACCCCTGTTTTATCGGTGTCATTGGTATAGTCAGTCTTGCTATTGTAAAAATTAACACGTACCAGCGAGCGATCAAGATACACGTTTAGCGTTGTGCTACCATCTGCGGAAACCGTAGCCGAGCTGTCGCTCCGTTCGGCGTCAAGGAGCAAATGACCGTAGTACTGGCCATTGATAGCGGCAATTTTTGATGCAACATCTGTAGTTGCAGGAGAAATGGTAGCGTCGGTAGCGGCCGTATAACCTTGGACGGTATATAAAGCATAGGTCTTGTCGGCTGAAGCCGCATTATAAGGATCAGTAGGTTTCTGCACCCAGTAGTTCACATGATAGACCGTATTGGCGTTCGGCGTCCATGAAGCGGTAAGGCGGATAGATTGGGTAAGTTTTGAGCCAAAAGTGAAGGCTGCACCATCGGAAGTCTTCCAACCTGCAAAAGTATATCCGGTTCTTGTTGGATTACTCGGCGCAACGGTTACATCGTCAGTATCAACATACTCGGTGGCTACGGAAGATCCGCCGGCGCTATCAAAGGTGATGCTATGTCCGGCTTTGACAACAGGCCAAAGATAGACATCCTGACCATTAACGGTACCGAGACTTGCATCCGGCTGGGTTGCTCCTTTTGTGCGAGACCAGCCCACGGCCTGCGTTTCAGGATTGCCGGTGTTTACGAGCGGAAGAATGCTGCTACCTTGAATGGTGTCGCCATCCGCATACGTCACCGCACTGAGCACGCGGTTTGAATCGGTAACAGACATGAAGTAAACGACATGGCGATTGGATGCAGTGAAATATGCATACAAATCAACCGGGGATGCTTCAGCCGCAGCATCAAGGGCAGCGCCGTTAAGCTCTGCGGCAGTCTTACCAAAGTCAGTAAAAGTAGATCCCGAAGAAGTTTTCCATCCGCGGAACGTTCCGTCTCCGGATGGAGTAGCGGGCTCTATCAAGCGCTCATCATCAGAGAGTTTCTGAGTTGATACAATGGAATCGGTACCGGATGCATCTATTACATGAAAACGATAGGTTATTGTGAAGTGCGTATCAGGCGTAGTTACGGCATAGACCGAAAAACCTTTTGCCGTAAAAGACACGGAGCCTGCAGCGGGTGTAGGACTGCTCACCTGCTCTACGGATGAACTGTCAGAAATATGCCAGACCGAGACGGAGTTGCCGGAAATGCTGGAGGAGGAAATGTTTACGGCGATTGGAAAGCCGGCCGGCTCCCATTTTGTTCCATGGGCATCGCGAATGGTAATATCAAAGGCGAGAAGTGTTGTCTGACCTTTAATGGAGGCACTTGTCGGAACAGCTGACACGCTACCGCCGGAAGGGAGCTTTCCCGAGACCGTTATCTGAGTGCCGTCAGAAGCAGTTGTTGTCCAAGTCTCTTGGACAAGGTTCTTCTGAGAATCCTCCTCGGTTTGAGTTTGGGCTTGAGTTTTTTCAGGTTCTGTTTGAGAGTTGGTGGAACTTTCGGAAGAATCGCTTGCAGGTGCCTCTGATGTGGAGTTTGCCTCCGTGCGAGTTTCTTCATGCCTGACAGTATCATCCTTCAGTTCATTCGGCTCAGCGGATGACTCAGTAGATAAACCGTTGTTCTTCTCCGCTTGTGCAGAAACCGTGGTACCGACTGCTTCTGCAAACCCCTGTGCCGGAGTACTTCCAAACTCTGCGCTCATCTCCGCAAGCGCAGGAGTCGGCATAGACATTGAAAATGCTACGAGCGCCACAAGAATAATCCTTGAAATTGCACCTTTTCTTTTCATGGTGCCTCCTGAATAACCCCGAATAACTTTATAAATAAATCCTCACAATCTATATATAATCTATCGGATAACAAATCGCACTGTTATAGGGCAATATCGAAAAATTTTTATAGTATCAACACACTAAGTTCATAATCTGTAAGCTTTGCTTTCATGCGCGCAGGACCGATCTATCCATACTGCCTCCCCTATTTCCTGCGTCACATGCGTGTAATACTATGTTACGAACCATCAACCAAATCATGGTAAGGACTCATGTGACCGCAAAAACTGTACAGATAGCAGGCATTTCCGTACAGCTCACACGCAAGGCCGTCAAGAACATCAATCTGCGTGTTAGTCGAGAAGGTCGCGTTGACGTGAGCTATCCGTGGCACACTTCCGAAACGGCTGCAATCGCCTTTGTCGAATCCAAATCTGATTGGATTCGCACCGCTCTTTCTCGCGCCTCTTTACTTGGCGAGAAGAACCTCCAAGTTCCCACTCCCATAGCCTCCGGATATACGGTGAGCGTTTGGGGACACCCGTACAACCTGCGCATCATTCACGGACCAAAGCGGGCGGCGCGCATCTTTGCACACGACGTTGTTATCACGCTTCCCAACCGCTACCTGGACGACCTTGCCTCCGAAGCTTCACAGCAAGCCGTTCGTAAAACATTTGATGAGTTTCTCGCTCAAGAGATGCGCACGGTCCTGCCTGAGCTTACCGCTGCCATGGAAACAAGAGCTCAAAAGCAAGCCTCACGGTATAAAATACGCCGCATGAAAAGCCGTTGGGGATCTTGCAACACATGTACAGGAGCCATCACGCTCAACCTTGAGCTTGCCGAATATGACAAAGAGGCTCTGAAGTACGTTATCGCTCACGAACTCACCCACCTCTACGTTCGCGGACACAACCGCGAATTCTATGCGCTTCTCGCCACGTTCTATCCAAACTGGAAAGAAGTCCGCGCCAGCCTCAAAGGCGCTCGGCCGTCTTTGCGATAGAATAAGCACTGTTGACTAGAAACGCGGGCGTCTCAGTGAGGTGCTACGCACGAACTTGAAAGTTTGGGAGTTTTTATGCCAAATGAGGGCAGCTACGAGGCGGCGCTCCGTCGCTCAAATGAGATTCAAGCAGATCTGCCAGAGCATGCAGAAAAGTACAACATGCTTACAGGGGATCGTCCCACCGGAAGACTTCACCTTGGTCATTACTTTGGCACTATTGTTGAGCGCGTAAGACTCCAAAACCTTGGTGTTCATACCAATATTATTATTGCTGACTACCAGGTCATTACAGACAGAGACACCACTGAGCATATTGCAGACAATGTCTACAATATGGTTATTGATTATCTGGCCTGCGGAATTGACCCAGAAAAGACTATGATTTTCACGCATTCTGCAGTTCCAGCTCTCAATCAGCTTATGTTGCCGTTCCTCTCACTTGTTACCGAGTCTGAGCTTCATAGAAATCCAACCGTTAAGGCAGAGCAGGAAGCATCTGGACATGCTCTCACAGGCCTTCTCCTCACTTATCCTGTTCACCAGGCATGCGACATTCTTTTCTGTAAAGGAAATGTTGTTCCTGTTGGTCGCGATCAGCTGCCTCACATTGAGATTACCTCTAAGATTGCCCGTCGCTTTAACGAGCGCTACGGCAAGGTGTTCCCAGAGGTTTCTGGCCTTCTTACCTCTACCCCATTGATTCCAGGTCTTGATGGCCGCAAGATGAGCAAGTCTTACGGCAATGCTATCTCGCTTTCTATGACAGCCGAAGAAACTGCCAAGCTTATCAAGAAGTCCAAGACTGACTCTGAGCGCATGATTACCTTTGACCCAGACAACCGTCCTGGTGTCTCTGCGCTTCTTACCACTGCTGGCATTTGTACTGGCCGTGATCCAAAAGAGATTGCTGAGGAGATTGGTATGGGCGGCGGCGGAGCTCTCAAGGCTTACGTCATCGATGCAGTTAACTCCTACTTTGAGCCAATTCGTCAGAGGCGCGCAGAGTTTGCAGCTCAACCGGACCTTATTCGAGACATCATCCACCACGGAAACGCTCGTGCAAACGTTATTGCTAACACCACACTCGACGAGGTTCGTGAAGCAATGGGAATGGTCTACTAAGTGTCTGAGCTCACCTTACATGTTGAACGTATGAGCTACGGTCCAGATGCCATCGCTCATACTACAGATGGAAAAACAGTCTTCATCTCTGGTGGCGCCGTCCCTGGAGATACTATCAGCGCACAGATTACCGAGAACACAGATAGGTTTTCTCGCGCACAACTTGTAAAGGTTTTGGAAGCTTCTACGTTCAGAGAGCCACGCCCTAATCCCTTTGTAGCACTCACGGGTGCCACCCCTTGGGGCAACATGCTCTATGAGCAACAACTTGTCGAGAAACGCAACGGCGTGATATCTGCTCTTGAACGCATTGGGCATTTTTCACACGACGATGTTTCTGAGCTGGTAAAAGACATTGTTTCCCCTGGCGAGCCATGGGGCTATCGCAATAAAATTGAACTGGCGTTTAAACGCAATGGCAATAAAACGCTGGTAGGTATGTATGCACCTAACGGACAGGACATTGTTCGTATTAAAGACTGTCCGCTCTTAGATAAAAGCAACCAAAAGGCAGTTGGTGCCGTAAGCGGGGCCCTCTCCTATCTCTCGGGCTCTCACGAGCTTGATATAGAGCGTATTGGCATTAGAGTGTCTAGACGCACTAAAGAGCTTGAAGTTGCGCTCTGGACTGCTCCAAGCGGCTTCCCACGCACACAAGTGGCCCGCGTTTTGAGTGACGCAGTAAAAGCAACAAGTGTTGTTCGCGTTATGACCAAAGGCCCTAGTAAAGCTCGTCGTGTTGTAGGCGTAGAGCGCCTGAGCGGCTCCGGCTCATGGAGCGAGCTTATCGATGGTCAGAAGATGCAGCTTTCTGCACCTTCGTTTTTCCAGGTCAATACCAAGGGTGCCGAGAAACTCGTTGAACTTGTACTTTCTGGTTTGGATGTTCAGCCAGACGATGAGGCTATGGACCTCTATTGTGGAGCAGGAACCTTTACGCTTCCCCTCGCAAAACGTGCAGGATTTGTTTCTGCTGTTGAAGCCTATGGTCCAGCTGTTAGAGATCTTCGTCGTAATCTTGAACTGGCCAAGCTTGATAACGTTGATGCGGTAGGCGGCGACGCAGGTAGAGAATTCCCTGACACGGATGCTGATGTGATTATTGTTGATCCTCCTCGCGCAGGACTTGCTCCTGAAGTTGTGAAGCGGTTCTCTGAGCAGAGTGCTCGTGCGATTGCCTATGTCTCATGTGATCCGGCAACCCTTGCGCGTGACCTACGCCGCTTTGTTGATGCAGGAACGTTTAGACCCGTAAGCATCATACCCGTTGATCTTTTTCCTCAAACGTTTCATGTGGAGAATGTAGTATTGCTGTCCAAAATAAAGATTTAAAACTATATAAAAGGTCTAAAATTACACGCAAGGGGAAGAAAATATGTCAGAGTTGGTTGCATACGGCACTGAAGTAAATAATATATTTCAGTTAATAGGAAATCTTGAGAACGACATAACTAAAAGTATTGCTTGGGCATTAGCACGCTGTCCCGAATTTCTTAAAGCAGTAATCAATGAGGTGATGTCACTAGAGATTGATGCACAAAATGTTAGGATTAAGTATCAGGAATTTGAGAAGAATAAAGGTATAACGGATTTAGAAATAACTGATACTACTTCATTTTATATAATTATTGAAGCCAAAAGGGGCTGGATTTTACCAGGAGCTGAGCAACTCACTTTATACTCACAAAGAAAAAATATTATAGAAAGTCCAGTCTCACATAAAGCTATTATTTCAATGTCAGAGTGTAGTGAAGATTATGCAAACGCATATTTGCCTTTTAAGGTTATAAATGATATTCCAGTAAATCATCTGTCCTGGAAGAGAATATACGAACTAGCAAACTCTGCAAAAACTAGTTCTAGCAGATCACAAAAAGACTTGTTAAAAGAATTAATGAGATATTTAGGAGATATAATGACTATGCAGGCAAAAGAATCAAATTGGGTATATGTGGTTTCACTTTCAACTGAAAACCCAAAAAATTGTGATTTGACATGGATAGAATTAGTAGAAAAGAAAATGAAATATTTTCACCCATTTGGAATTAACGGTTGGCCTAAAGAACCACCTAATTATATAGGTTTTCGGTATGAAGGAAAATTACAGTCAATTCATCATATTGAAAGCTATTCGATAACAAAAAATATCCACGATGAAATTGAAGAAATGCCTAATGTGGAAGATGAATATGAGCATTTTGTGTACAGCCTTGGGAAACCAATTATACCATCAAAAGTCGTTAAGACTGGAAAGATATACGCATCTGGTCGCAAATGGGCAATGATTGATACATTATTGACTGCTGATACGATTCATGAAGCTAGTGAAATTTCCAGACAAAGAATGAATAACAAACTCTCTTAAAATGTCAATTCGACCAAAAACGACTGAAAGATACGGCAGTTCATGAAATATGCGCAAAAGATATAGCTGATTTTCGAAATTATCTGAAAGATTATCCGTAGACTGTAAAATATGCATTGTCTCGCAAATTGCAAGACAATGCATTACAATATACTTACTAGGAGGTGTTGATATGAAAGATACAACTGTAAGCGCCCGCGTTGAAAATAATGTAAAAGTCGAAGCAGAAGACATCCTTCAGAAACTTGGTATTCCTGTTTCCGTTGTCATTAATTCCCTTTATCGTCAGATTATTTATCGTCATGGCATTCCTTTTTCTCTAACAATCCCGTCAAAACCAAGAGCTCTAGATGAAATGTCAGATACTGAGCTTAATGCAAAACTTCAGCATAGCTATATCCAATCGCTCTCTGGTGAGGGTAAGCCAATGAACGAAGTGTTTACTGAGTTAGAAAGGAGTCTGAAATAAGTGGACTCCTATGACATTATCGTCACACCGGATGCCGAAGCAGATCTTTTTGAAATCAGAGACTATATTGCACGCACTCTGTTGGTTCCAGATGTAGCGCTGAACTATATTCGAACACTTCAAGAAGAAATGCAAAAACTTACCTATATGGCCTCCAGCATTGCTCCTGTAGAACCAGAACCGTGGCGCTCCAAAGGTGTGCGGAAAATCATTGTTAAGAACTTTTACGTTTATTACAGGCTGGATGTTCCATCTGGCAAGGTATATATCTTGAATGTCATTTACGCAAAGCGCGATCAGCTCAAAGTGTTAAATAGAATCAATTTGAATAAGTAATTCTTTGTTTAAAAGTAAGAAGGTAAACGATAGAACAAACACCTTTAAAGTTTGAGGAGACAGCTATGAGAATTGAACATATTGCACTGTATATAAACCCTACTTTGCCGTAGCTCCTCTCTTTAATGGTAAAACGCTTGGTAGCGCTTTATTGCGTTTTAAGCTCTCATACGAGAAACAAAGAA
>CAJZJP010000025.1:0-10158 GCA_916050095.1 uncultured Atopobium sp. | reverse complement strand
GTATTGCTCGTGTTGCTGGTCTACGCAGCGCTATGGCAGGCGAGTTGCTGGAGTTCACTAGCTCCGTTACGGGCCACAGCGTATTCGGTCTTGCTCAGAACCTTGATGAAACTTCAGTCGGCGCTGTTTTGTTCGGCGAAGTTTCTGAGATTAAGGAAGGCGACGAGTGCCGTACAACCGGCCGCGTCATGGATATTCCAGCTGGTTTTGACATGCTTGGTCGTGTTGTTAACCCACTGGGCCAGCCTATTGATGGACTTGGCGCTATCCACGCTACACATCGTCGCCCTATTGAGTTCAAGGCTCCTGGCATCATGCAGCGTCAGCCTGTTTGCGAGCCAGTTCAGACTGGACTTCTGGCAATTGACGCTATGGTTCCTGTCGGCCGTGGTCAGCGTGAGTTGATCATTGGTGACCGTAAGACCGGTAAGACCGCTATCGCAATTGACGCAATCGTAAACCAGAAGAACACCGATATGGTTTGTATCTATGTCGCCATCGGTCAGAAGGCGTCTACAGTTGCAAACATCCGCGAGTCTCTTTCCCGCCATGGTGTTCTTGACAAGACCGTCATTGTTGCAGCTACCGCAGCCGATTCTGCTCCAATGCAGTACATTGCCCCTATGGCAGGCGCTGCTATTGGTGAGTTCTTTATGTATAACGATAAGGACGGCAAGCCTGCTGACAAAGATCATCCAGGCGGACACGTTCTTGTTGTTTACGATGACCTCTCTAAGCAGGCAGTTGCATACCGTCAGATGTCACTGACGCTTCACCGTCCACCAGGACGTGAGGCATATCCTGGTGATATTTTCTACCTGCACTCACGCTTGCTGGAGCGTGCATGTAAGCTCTCCGATGAAAACGGAGCAGGTTCTCTTACCGCACTTCCAATTATTGAGACGCAGGAAGGCGACGTTTCTGCATACATTCCTACAAACGTCATTTCCATTACAGACGGCCAGATTTATCTGCAGTCTAATCTCTTCTTCCAGGGCCAGCGCCCAGCAGTCGACGTAGGTATTTCTGTATCCCGCGTTGGTGGCGACGCTCAGGTCAAGGCAATGAAGCAGGTTGCAGGTACCCTTCGTCTGGACCTTGCAAGTTATCGTGAGAAGCAGGCATTCTCGCAGTTCGGATCCGACTTGGATGCAACTACGCAGTACCAGCTCAACCACGGTGCTCATATGATGGAGCTTCTCAAGCAGCCACGTTATTCAGCTCTGGACGTAGTAGACCAGATTTGCGCAATTTACGCTGCAAAAGAGAACTTCATTGATGACGTTGATCTTGAGAACGTTGCTCTCTTCCGTGATGGCCTTGCTCAGTACATGAGTGAGTATCACCCACAGCTCCGCAACTCTCTGCGCAACGGAAAGATTTCTGATGAGCAGGCAGAGCGCTTGAGTGATCACATTAAGCACTTCAAGGCTAAGTTCTTGGAAGAGCATCCAAACAAGGTTGTGGATGAGGCAGAAGCTAATTCAGATACACCAGGCTCTTTTGACGCAGTAACCCAGGGTTCATTGCAGGAGTAATTACCAATGGCGAACCTTCACGAAATATCGAGGCGTATGAGCTCCATCAGGAGCACCATGCAGATTACGCGCACGATGTCGATGATTTCGACAGCGCGTGTCCGCAAGGCACTTGATAGGGCCGAGGCTGCTTCGCCATATAAGGAAGCTATTACCCTTATGCTTGCAAATGTAGCAGGCGCTGGCTTTAATCCTAAGAAACAGCCTCTTCTTGCTACACATAAAGTCGAGAAGAACGTGCTGTTCTTAGTCATCGCATCTGACCGTGGCCTTGCAGGCGGATTTAACATCCTGCCTCAACGCGAGGTTGAGCATGAGATGGCACGTCTTAAGGCTAAGGGTGTGTCGTCCGAGATAATTACTTGCGGACGCAAGCCAACTGAGTACTTTACGTATAGAAATATCAAGCCCACCATGTCTTATGTAGGCATTTCCTCTGAGCCTACAGCAGACCAGGCTGATCGTATTGCCTCCTATATCATGGATGGCTATATCAAGGGTAAGATTGATCGTGTCGTAATCAAGTACTGGCATGCAAAGAACCGTGTTGACCAAGAGCAGGTTACAGAGCAACTTCTTCCTATTTCGCGCGATAAACTCACGATTCCTAATAAACCACGTACCGAAGAAGCCCTCTCACAGGTGAAGACGTATAACAAGAGTGAATATCAATTCTCGCCATCTGCTTCTCAGGTACTTGATTCGTTGATGCCCGCTTATATCAAGACGGTCATCTTCCACGCACTTCTTGATTCTGCTGCAGCCGAGCATGGTGCACGCCGTCGTGCAATGCAGTCTGCAACTGATAATGCTGAGAACGTCTTAGGCGCTCTTAGCCGTACGTACAATCGCGAACGCCAGGGCGCAATTACCACTGAGCTCAATGAGATTATCGGTGGTGCTGCAGCATTGGAGGATATGTAATGTCAGATATGCAAGTAGAGACTTCTTCCTTTGAGGAAGCTATTCTCAACAAGCGCAATCAGCACGTTGACGATGGCGTAATCGTTCGCGTAGTTGGACCAGTTGTCGACGTTAAGTTCGACGGACCTGTTCCAAGCATCTATACCGCACTGACGGTAGAGGATGACACGCCTGTTGGTCACGTCAGCACCGTTCTTGAGGTTGAGTCTCAGCTTCCCGGTGGTGTTGTTCGTACCGTCGCTATGTCGTCAACCGATGGTCTTCAGCGTAACCTTCGCGTTAAGGACACCGGCAAGCCAATGATGATGCCAGTAGGCGAGTCTACGCTGGGCCGCGTCTGGAACGTTATGGGTCAGCCAGTTGATGGTGGAGAAATTCCTGAAGACGTTGAGTATTATCCAATTCACCACCCAGCACCTCTCTTCGAAGAGCTCACTACTGAGACAGAGATTTTTGAGACAGGCATCAAGGCAATCGATCTTCTCGAGCCTTATGTTCGAGGCGGAAAGACTGGCCTCTTTGGTGGCGCTGGCGTTGGTAAGACCGTTCTGATTCAGGAGCTTATTAACAACCTGGCTCAGCAGCACGGTGGTACATCCGTATTCACCGGCGTTGGAGAGCGTACTCGTGAGGGTACCGACCTCTTCCTCGAGATGACTGAGTCTGGCGTTATTAACAAGACCTGCCTCGTCTATGGTCAGATGAACGAGCCACCAGGAGCTCGTATGCGTGTTGCTCTTGCAGGTCTTACTACTGCAGAGTACTTCCGTGATCAGGGCCAGGATGTTCTGTTGTTCATCGACAACATCTTCCGCTTCTCTCAGGCAGGTTCTGAGGTTTCCGCACTTCTCGGCCGTATGCCTTCCGCAGTTGGTTACCAGCCAACCCTGGCTACAGAGATGGGCGAGCTTCAGGAGCGTATTACTTCCACCAAGGAAGGCTCTATTACTTCCGTACAGGCAGTTTACGTCCCTGCAGACGACCTTACTGACCCTGCTCCTGCTACAACCTTTACGCACTTGGATGCAACTACCGTTCTTTCTCGTGCTATTACCGAGCTTGGTATTTACCCAGCAGTTGATCCTCTGGCCAGCTCCAGTTCTGCTCTTGATCCATCCATTGTTGGTTCAGAGCACTACCGTGTTGCTATGGCAGTTCAGGAGACCCTGCAGGAGTACTCCGACCTTCAGGACATCATTGCAATTCTGGGTATGGACGAGCTTTCTGAGGAGCAGCAGCGTACCGTTGCTCGCGCCCGTAAGATTCAGCAGTTCCTCTCTCAGTCATTCCACGTTGCCGAGAAGTTCACTGGTAACCCTGGTGTGTACTGCACCGTTGAGGAGACTGTCCGCTCGTTTGCAGAGATTATTGACGGTAAGTGCGATGACCTTCCTGAGCAGGCATTCCGTTTTGCAGGCACCATCGAAGATGTTCGCGAGCGCGCTGCAAAGATGTCCGCTTCGGATAGCTCACAGAACTAGGATTTCTCATGGCTGAGTTGACTTGTCAGTTTGTCAGACCAGATAAGCTCCTTTACGAAGGAACCGTTGAAAGTCTGATTCTTGCTTCAGCAGATGGAGAGTATGGTGTGTGGCCAGGCCACGCACCAGAAATCATTGCGCTTGGCGATGGTGTTGTAAGACTGCACATGCCTCATCCAGAGAATGAAGAATCTATGACCAAGATAGTGATTTCTGGTGGATACGCAGAAATCGATCCAACAGGAGTCATTATCTTGGCAGATCATGCTCGTCGCGTTGATGACATTGATGCAGATGTTGTGCGCGAGACAAGAGATGACGTCATTGACCAGATGCTTTCTCTTCCAGAAGACGATAATCGTCGTGCCTACTACGAAAAAAAGATAGACTGGTGTAATCTACTTCTGAAGCAAGTGGTTGAGGAGTAAAATTCTCTCACTGTCGTTTTCGGAGGTTTATGGACGTCATAAAAGTAGTAGGTGGCCGTTCTGTCACAGGAGAGGTCACTGTAGAGGGTGCAAAAAACTCTGCCCTTAAATTGATGGCTGCAACCATCATGGCTCCTGGTGTTACTACACTCACTAACGTTCCTAATATTGCAGACGTTCACGTCATGGGCAAGGTGCTCAAGACGTTAGGCGCTCGCATTGAAGTCGTTGGTCTTCACGAGCTCAAAATTGATACCACAGATATTACAAGCTGGGAGACTCCTTACAGTCTTGTTGCACAGATGCGTGCATCAACTGCTGTTTTGGGTCCCCTTATTTCTCGTTTTGGCAAGGCTGTTGTGGCGATGCCAGGCGGTTGTAATATCGGTGCTCGCAAAATTGACATGCACATCCTGGGCCTCGAGGCTTTGGGTGTTGAATTTAAGGTTGAGCACGGCAATATTCACGCAAGCGCTCCTCACGGCATAACCGGCGAGACCGTTTCTTTAGCCTTTGCTTCCGTTGGTGCAACAGAGAACCTGATGATGGCATCAGTTTTTGCCAAGGGTGTAACGGTCATTGATAACGCAGCTCGTGAGCCAGAAATTGTTGACCTTGCTACTATGCTCAACAAAATGGGTGCCAACATTCAGGGTGCCGGATCTCCTGTTATTGAGATTCACGGCGTTACAGAGCTGCACCCTGTTGAGCACGAAGTTGTTGGCGACCGCATTGAGGCTGGTACCTTCCTGGCTATTGGCGCGCTTACTGGTGAGCCTATTACTGTTCACGGCTTCGAGCCAAATCACCTTGGCCTGGTACTTAAGAAGTATGAGCAGATGGGCATTACCATCGAGACCGGAGATAGGTGGGCAAGGGCTTCTCGCCAGCAAGATCTTAAAGCTATCGATATCCAGACGCTGCCATTCCCGGGTTTTCCAACAGACATGCAGGCACAGACCATGACGCTGCTTGCTCTGGCTAAGGGTACCTGCATCATTACAGAAAACGTCTTTGAGAATCGCTTTATGTTGGCGTCTGAGCTTTCTCGCATGGGAGCCGATATTACCATTGAGGGCCATCACGCTATTGTTCGCGGCGTCTCCGGCTTTGAGGGGGCGCAGGTCAAGTCACCAGATCTTCGTGGTGGTGCTGCGCTTGTTATGGCTGGTCTTGTGGCCGAGGGAGAAACAATCGTTTCTGCCATCCATCACATTGACCGCGGTTACGAGGGATTTGTCGAGAAACTCGTCGCGCTGGGAGCAGATGCTCAGCGTACCACCATTCCAGACGACGACTTTATCGAAGGATAGTTTGTGTCAACTAAACCAAAGCATGCAAAACTGCTCGACAATGGGGCCTCACAGGGCACTTCGGCTGACACTGCACAAAATACCGCAACGGGAAGTACCCAAGGTACTGCACCAAGCGCTACAACCAATACGTCGCAGAACGCTGCAGTTAGTAACTCTCCTTTTAGTCGCACGCAGGCAGAGGGCTACCACAAGCGTCGTAAGCGTGTCTTCAGAAAGCAGATGGTAGTCAGGTCGCTTCTGGGCGTCTTTGCTGCTGTTTTTGTTGCCGCTGTGGTGGGCGCAGGTATCTGGTATGCAAGCGTTCAAGCGCAGCTCAATAACTCGCAAGTCATTACTGCTGAGCTTCGTCAGACGCTTCAGGAGCCTTCTGCACCAAGCGACCCCTACTATATGCTGCTTCTAGGTACTGATGGCCGACCTGGTGAGACCGAGTATCGTGCGGATTCCATCATTTTGGCGCGCGTTGACCCCATCCACAAGCGTGTGACCATGCTTTCTATTCCACGAGACACCCGTGTTTTGTGGAAGGGCTCCTACATGAAGATTAACGCCGTTCACTTCTACGACGGCGCAAATGGCATGGTGCAAGCCGTAAATGAACTGTGCGGCGTGCATATTGCTCACTATGCAGAGGTCAATTTTGACGGTCTTGCAGGCATTACGGATGCTCTCGGTGGCGTAACCGTTAACGTTGAGCAGTACATGCGCGATACAGAGAACTTTAGCGACGTTGTTGAGCTCTATCCTGGTGTTCAGAAACTCAACGGCGCTCAGGCTCTCTTCTTTACTCGTGTTCGCTATGCATTTGCGGATAGCGATTACACCCGCATGCGTCACCAAAGAACGTTCATTAAGGCTATGATTGCTCAGATTTTGAATACTGGAGACCCTGTAGCCATTGCCAATATCGTCAATTCAACGGCACGCATGGTCATTACTGATCTATCTGTCTCAGACATTATTTCTTTGGGCACTCAGATGATTGGTATGAACACCGACAAGGATATCTATACGGCATATGTACCATCTGAAGGAACAGAAATTGATGGTCAGTCGTATGTTATTGCAGACAAAGACGCACTTGCAAAGATGATGAAAGTTATCGAAGCAGGAGACGATCCGTCTAGCTTAAATGGTCAAACAGATGCTGAAGCAAATGCCGAAGCTGCTGAGAGAAGCTCAGAAGAGTCCTCAGAATCTTCAAACAGCTCTTCTCGCCAGTAAACCTAAGCGGCGTTTTTGGGTATCATTCAAGTGTTAGAAATATTTTCGTTGCATAGCGCAACTGATTTTGCATGAAAAAGACTGTCAAGCAGTCGTCGGAGGAGATTTATGGCCAACGATAACGTACAAAACGACCACACACTGACAAAAGCCGGCGAGGACTATCTCGAGGCAATTTATCGAATTGCACTTGAGCAGCCAGATGACGATAAGAGCGTCCGCTCCGTTGATATTGCCGAGAGCCTTGATGTTTCCAAGGCAAGCGTCAACAAGGCTCTATCCCAGCTTAAAGAGCAGGACATGGTTGAGCAGAGCCGTTATGGTCGTGTCACGCTGACCAAAGAAGGCGAGGCAAACGCCCGTACCACATGGCGTGCTCACCGTGCGCTTCGCACCTTCCTTGAGGAGGACTTGGGTGTAGACACAGAGACTGCAGATGCAGAGGCTTGCCTTATGGAGCACTCGCTTTCTGTAGACACGCTGGCTAAGCTCATTGAATTCCTTGAGAAGCGCGGAATTGAGATTCCAAGCAAGTAACGTAACCTGGCGCTTATGCAAGCTAGGTACGTATAAAAGCGCCTGTCATTTGAGTTTATCGGCGGCAAAACCGTCATTCTTACAAGCGCACGTTAGGTGTGCAGAGCCAACAGGGCTCATAGGTGAAAGGTAAACACATGAAGGCAATTATCCCAGCAGCAGGTCTAGGTACGCGCTTTCTACCTGCAACAAAGGTAACCCCTAAAGAGCTGTTGCCTGTTTTGGATAAGCCCGTCATTCAGTACGTAGTAGAAGAGGCTCTTGAGCCAGAAGAGGTTGATGAGGTAATCATCATCAATTCTCGCGAGAAGCCACAGATTGAAACATACTTTGCTGAAGACCAGAAGTTTGAGTCAGACCTTTCTTCTCGTGGAAAGCAAGACCTTGCCGATAAGGTCCATGCAGCTTCTGCGCTCCCTGTTTCCTTTACCTATCAGGACAATCCTCGCGGCCTTGGCCATGCAGTACTGTGTGCCGCAGACGGCGTAGGCGACCAGCCATTCTTTGTTCTTCTCGGCGATTACTTTGTCCCAGACCGCCAGATGTGCATCCGCATGGCGGAGATTTCCAAGCAGCACAACGGCGCTTCCGTCATTGCAGTTGCTCCAGTTCCTGCAGATCAGGTGTATCGCTACGGTATCATCGCAGGTGAGTGCATCTCTTCTCCTTCAGATAACGCTGAGGGCGAGGGCGCTATTTGGAAAGTAACCGGCCTTGTCGAGAAACCCCGTCCAGAGGACGCTCCTTCTCACCTGTTTATTGTTGGCCGTTACCTGCTTTCTCCAAAGATTATGGAGCTCCTGGCAACTCAGGGTCCTGGTGCTGGCAACGAGATTCAGCTGACAGATGCAATGGAGCGTCTGCTTGCTGAGGAAGAGATGTATGCGCTGGTAATTGACGCGGAAGAGGGCTGCGATACCGGCACTCCCGCAGCTTGGGCAGCAACTAATGCACGCATGGCACTCTCTGACCAGAGTTCTGCAGCAGCATTTAAAGAGGCGCTCGGCAGCTATGCCAACCGCATTGGATAAAAGACCCGACATACTCCGTTTTGGTAGCGATGGCTGGCAAGCCCGCTATGATAAAGGCTTTACCAGGGATAATGTAGTTAGACTTGCAGAGGCCCTTGGTACCGTCTGGTCAGAGGAGCTGCCTGGCGGTATTGTGTTTGTCGGCTTTGACACACGCTTTGAAGCAGATTCGTCTGCTCTTGAAGCCGCTGCAACATTGGCTTCCTTTGGTTTAGACGTGCGTGTGTCCGAGACCTTTTGCCCAACTCCATCTGTTTGTTGGGCCTGTGCACATCATAATAATGTAGCTGGTGGCCTCATCATTTCTGCAACTGAGCTTTCCTGCGAATATTGCGGCATGATTATTCGCGCTGCTAATGGAGGTCCTGTTTCTCGCGATTTTCTCCAGCGCGTGGAATCCGCAACGCCGCTTGAGCCAACAGATCAGCGTGGAACTTTTACCACAACAGATATTGTGACGCCTTATAAAAGTGCGCTGCTTAATCAGATTAATGTGTCTGTTATTAAAGAGCTACGACCGAGCGTGGTAGTTGATCCTATGTATGGTGCAGCAACAGACCTGCTTGCTGACGTACTTTCCGCAGCTGGATGTGTTGTGTATCAGATGCACCAAGGTCCTGTTAGGGATTTTGGTGGCATTCACCCACAACCAGCGGACCCTTGGGCTGATGAGTGCTCTTCGATGGTGGTAAGCCGCCATGCACAGCTGGGCCTTTTGCTTGATTGTGACGGAGACCGCGCTGCTGCCGTAGATGAAACCGGCCGACTCCTTAGCCCACACGAGCTTATTCCGCTTATCACACGCCATCTTGTACAAAATAGAAAGCAAACTGGCCGCGTTGTTTCTACGCTAACCTGTTCGGCAACGGTATCCAGGCAAGCAGCTCATCTTGGTCTAGAATCCGCAAGCGTGCCCGTTGGATTTGCTCGACTTTATTCAGAGATCGAGCAAGGAGACGTTCTTCTCGCCGCAGAGGAGTACGGTGGTATTTGTATTCCAAGCCACCTTTTGGAGCGAGATGGCCTGCTTGTGGCCCTGCTTGTTGTCGAAATGCTTGCGTACACCCATAAATCGCTTGCACAGCTTGTCTCTGAGGACGAGGCTGAACTAGGTCGCATGTGTTATAGCAGGCGAGGAGTGCGACTTGATGCTGCAGCTACTCAGGCGTTCAGAAACATCCTTCCAGGCCTCAATCCAGAAAACGTTGCAGGTAAAGTTCCTGTTTCGGTAAGCCATGCCGATGGCCTTAAGCTTCAGTTTAAAGACGATTCTTGGGTGCTCATTCGTCCTTCTCGTATGGATGCGCTGGTACGCGTGTATTCTGAGGCCGCTAACGAGACACTTCGCGATCAACTTCTTGATGCAGCTTGCCAGATTGTAAAAGACGAGATTTAGCCCAAACAAAGCGTGTCGAGAAGACCGTTTAAATGGCAGCGTAAAAGACACCGCAAAAGGCAGTGTAAAAACGCGCAAGAAGGCAACGTCAAAATCGCGTAAAGCTCGCACAAAGATAATGTCAAAAAAGCGTAAAAAAGCTAACGCAAAATGACAACACTATATATAGTTGAAAAATAAGGTGTTACTACTAGACGACAAAGGGAATTCAGTGCCCAATATACGCATTAGTTCACTAAAGACTACGAATTGTGTAGAAATTGTGGAGGAATTAAGAAGATAC
>CAJZJP010000024.1:0-10395 GCA_916050095.1 uncultured Atopobium sp. | reverse complement strand
AGCGTGTCGAGAAGACCCAGCTCTTTGCAAAGCTTTCCCCTATGCAAAAGGCTCGCGTTGTCTCGGCGCTCAGGTCCAACAACCACGTGGTCGGCTTCATGGGCGACGGCATTAACGACGCAGCCGCCATGCGCTCTTCCGACGTGGGAATCTCCGTCGATACTGCTGTTGACGTGGCAAAAGAGTCCGCAGACATCATCTTGCTGCAGAAAGATTTGCTAGTACTTGAGCACGGCGTCGAAGAAGGTCGCAGGACCTACGGCAACACCATCAAGTACATCAAGGCAACCGCAAGCTCCAACTTTGGTAACGTGCTGTCCGTTTTGGTGGCCAGCTTCTTCCTGCCGTTTTTGCCTATGAGTGCCCTCCAGCTACTCCTTTTGGGACTCGCATACACCGTTACCTGCATCGCAATTCCGTGGGACAACGTTGACGATTCGTTCCTCTCAAGCCCTCGCTCTTGGGACGCTCATTCAATTACAAACTTTATGCTTTGGATTGGACCTGTCAGTTCAATCTTTGATGTACTGACCTTTGCGCTTATGTTCTTTATAGTCTCCCCTGCGCTTGCCGGAGGAACTTGGGCAGAACTTGTCGTAGCCGGAAATACCGCAGCTCAGACACTCTTTATCCTGTCTTTCCAAACAGGCTGGTTCATAGAATCCATGTGGACCCAGACCTTTGTTCTCCACGCACTCAGAACCAACAAGATTCCGTTTGTTCAGAGCATGCCTTCTACCTCACTGTTTGCCCTCACAACCGCAGGAATCATTGTGGTCAGCACTCTTCCGTATCTGCCCGTGTTTGCCCAGCCTTTGAGCCTTGTTGCTCTGCCTTTGTCATTCTTTGGGTGGTTAGTGGCACTCATGAGCGGGTATATGGTTCTTATCACCATAATCAAGAGCCTCTACGTTAAGCGATTTGGCTCTCTGCTCTAACCTTGCTCCAGGAAGGACCACGATGGACGTAAAAGAAGCTATGGACCAGCGCATATCTCTGCGCGCGTACGACCAAAAGCCTATTGAGCAAGAGAAACTTTCTCAGCTCCAGGAGGCCATTGACGTCGCAAACGCCCAGATGGCAGAGGTAGCACCTGATCACCCCGCAATCCTTACCATCGAGGGTCCTCACCTCGAGGATGGCACTTCCGTTCACATGAAGAACAGGTCTATTGTCGGTCCCATTTACCACTACGTAGCAGGTTATTGTGAAGACGCAATTGCCCGTGAACTCATCGGCTACTATGGCGAGAAGATCGTTCTTCTCGCCACCCAGCTGGGCATTGGTTCATGCTGGATTGCCGAGACCATGGACTGGAAGACCCTGGCTCGCGACGAGTACAACGGCCTTAAACTGGGCATTATTATTTCTATCGGATACGCTCCGGAGAAAATTCCGCTCAAGCAGGAGGGCATTCGTACCGCAATTCGTCTGCGCACCAAGAAGCCTGCGCAGATTATGACGGCAAACGGTACTCCAACTGAGCCGAAGCAGATGCCCGAGTGGTTTAACCGCGGCATTGATGCGGTTTTGGCATGCCCAACCGCCATCAACAAGCTGCCAGTTGTATTTGACCTGACAGATGGAGTGGTAAGCGCATCTATGCCTAACCAGCGCCACCTCATCCAAGACTATGACCTGGGTATCTCCAAGCTGCACTTTGAGCTTGCTGCCGACCTCAAGGGAACGTGGGAGCTGGAACAACCTGGTCGCTTTATCGTTTCTGAGTAGCGCGCTCTCCGAGTAACGCCCAGCTCACCGCACCCCCCCAGCTCACCGCCGTCCAACAGCGTACCTCCAGCTCACCACAACACCACCAACAAGAAAGGACCACGTATGGCCTGTTCCGCACAACACGTTGCAAACAAAGTTCTCTCGTCCTACCAGTGGAGACTTGCAACTAAAAAGTATGACCCTACCAAAAACGTCTCTGACGAGGACCTTGAGGTAATCCTTGAGGCTGCTCGTCTGGCACCTAGCTCCTACGGTCTGGAGCCTTGGCGATTCCTGGTTGTTAATCTGCGAGAGGATCAGGCCTCTGAGCAGTCACTTCGCCTTAAAGAGAAACTTTACGAGCCATGCTATGGTGCTCGCGCGTCCCTTAACGGTGCTCATTACCTGGTTATTCTGCTTGCTCGCAAGAACGTCAACGCAGAGTCTGCTTACGTTAAACACATGATGCACGACATCAAGCAGCTTCCTGCGGACTTTGAACCAACTTACGCTGCAGCCTTCAAAAACTTCCAGGAGAACATGTTTGACCTGGTAGGCAACGAGCGCGCAACCTTTGATTGGGCTTGCAAGCAGACCTACATTGCGCTTTCAAACATGCTCACTATGTCCGCTATGATTGGCGTTGATAGCTGTCCAATTGAGGGCTTTGACCGCAAGGCTGTCGATAAGATTTTGGGAGAAGAGGGTCTTCTCGACGGCGGCCAATACAACGACTTTGGCGTTTCCTGTATGCTTAGCCTGGGCTATCGCGATATGGATCCTGTCCAGAAGCGTCGCCAGCCGGCTGAGGATGTTATCGTCAAGCTGTAAAGGCTGTAAGTGTCATTACCTTTTAAGCTGCCTCCTATTTCCCGACACCGAGGAAATAGGAGGCAGCTTGTTTAGCAGGCAATTCTTTGTTGAGTGGGAAATTTATCGCCCACAAAGAGTTCAGTCACATAGTTCGGTCGCACGTCATTTTGGCACCAACTGGCCTTTTCTGGTGCGAAATGACTTTCTCTGATCCAAAAATGGCCCATTTCAGTGCGAAGTGGTAAAAAATGCGTTTAGTTGGGGTATACAGGATTGACAAACTTCTATGCAAGCGTTTTACCAGCACTTTTAATTAGACGAATTTTTCATGTGCATTCACATTATTTCTGAACTGCTTAAACGTAAATGCCAAAATGACAAAACTAAAAAATTTTCCCCAACTAAACGGGTTTTTTACCCAAAACAGTACCCCCTGAATGACATATCAATTTCTTGATTAGTTTTTGTGCATATTAGGCAGTCTTTATGCACGCTGAGGTGTCCTCGAGTATCTGTGCGCCTCGTGCACCCCGTGCGACCAACGCGCTCTGGCACGCCATCCACGTCGTCGCGTAACCACGACGTGGATGGCGTGCTCGCACGAGCAGCTCAACCTGCAGAAAACAGCTAATTACCTGCGGATAAACCTAAAGCCGCGGCCGGAGTGGATGTACGGCAAGAACGCTTGGTCTTCCTCGCAGATATTTCCTGCGACGTTATCGCGAGCATCAAGCTCCAAAAGGCCTCGAGCAATCGAAAGCTCCCCTGCATAGCGACCATATGCTTTACTGCTCACCAAGATGGCGCCAGTAGCAACAGTTTCCCAGGTAGAAGGCTTTGCGTCGTATACGGGAGCGTCTTTCCACAGCCTGGACTCCTGCGAGCGGATAATATACGAGCTGGAATCAGGTCGATCGGTCTGAAGTCGATCGTAGAGATACTCAAATTCAGGCTTGAGCTCCGTCTTAAGCTCAATGCAGTTTCGCTCAAGCTGGCCGATACGCTTCCACGTAGCCTCGGTAACATCTGGGTCACCAATGAGTACCACGTCAGAGTCTGCATCATAAAGCGCAAGCATTGCCTGAATAAGCGCATCACCAGAAAGCCCACGATGTTCCTCGACAGTTGGCAGTCCCTCGTAGAGAGGTCCGCGGAAAACCTCGCCAGGAACAAACGAGAAAATCTGGAATCCAAGCGCAGAAAGACGCGCATTAATCTGTGCGACGCGCTCCAGCGAAAGGCCCGTATAGCTCTTGGGATAGTAATTGTGGCAGGCGGCAAAGCGAGTAAAGTCGGCACCAGCAGCTTGCCACGCGAAAATGTCATCCTTGGTGATGGTCGAAGCGTTAAAGACTACGTGGAACTTGCGAGAAAGCTCAACGGTCTCTGCTGCGTCAAATCCAAAGTCAAGGCGCACATACGTAATACCAAGTTCTGCAAGCTCGTCAAAATTCTGAACGCCAAGTTTGGAAAGAGTAGCAGGAGAAACATCGGCAATGAGGTTGATCTCAGCCTTTTTGCACAGCTCTAAAAGTCGACGAGCCTCAGTGCGATAATCAATCCCCTCTTCTTCGGGAATCTGTAGCGAAGTGAATGCATAGTGGCATCCGGCTGCCTGCGCTTTTGCCACAACCTCAGCATTAGCCTCGTATCCGCTGGCAAAATACAGTGAAATTCCGGTGCGCATAAATCCTCCAAGCAATTGCAAAACGCTTTCTAAAAGACGGGGTTTCTCGCCAGTTGGTCAGCTAGTCAAGATGCCGGACGAGAAGACCGCCGGGGAGCCGGTCGGGCGCCAGTCGGGTGCCGGGCGAGAAGAAAAATCCCTCTTCCTAGGATACCTAAGAAGAGGGATAAACGTTTCTAGAACGTGCGGTTTTTACTCGCCGAAGACGTCGTTAATACGATCCTCGTCAACGCCGAAGAACCAAGTAAATGCGAAACCTGCAGCGTAAGCAAGAAGCATTGCAAGCAGGTAGAAGACCTGGTTACCAGGCTGGACAATCAGCAGACCAAAGAGGCCGGAGACGCCCTGGGAAACGGTACCAAGGTGGAAGAGGTAAGCAACTACGGAGCCAATACCGGAGCCAAGGCATGCGGTGATGAATGGCTTACCAAGAGGCAGGGTAACTGCGTACATAAGAGGCTCGCCGATGCCGAGCATACCAACTGGGATGGACTCGGTCAGGTACTTCTTGACGCGCTTGTTCTTGGTCTTGAAGAGGATTGCAAGACCAGCACCAACCTGGCCGCCGCCTGCCATCATCAGCAGAGGAAGCAGGTAGTTGATGCCCTGAGTTGGGCCCTCTGGGTTGTTAAGCATAACGTGGATTGGGGTAAGTGCCTGGTGAAGACCAACGGAAACCAGTGGCAGGAAGGTAGAACCAAGCAGGTAAGCACCAAAGACGCCAAGCTTGTCATAGAAGAACTGAAGGACAAAGAAGATTGCCTGAGTGAGCCATGCGCCTGCAGGCTGAAGAATCAGGACAGAACCAATGACACCGATGATGACGGTGCAAAGTGGAGTCAGGAAGGTGTCGAGAACGCTTGGCATAACCTTGTGCAGGTTCTTCTCCAGGAATGCGAAGAAAATTGCGCAGATGATTGCACCAATCATGCCGCCTGCTGCTGCGTTGAACAGGTCAGAGGAAGCGACGATAAATGCGCCCTCCTTGAAAGCAACAGTTGGAAGGCTGAATGGAAGGTGAACCAAACGAGTTGCAACGCCGTCAACAGTCTTGGAAGCAAGAAGAGGCATACCAGCGTTAGCAATGGAGAGTGCGCCAGCCATAGCACCAAGAACGCGAGAACCGCCAAACTCCTTGGCAGCGTTCTCGCCAGCAAGAACTGGCAGGTAAGCGAAAAGTGCCCAACCCATGGTCCAGATAGCTGCGAACCACCACTCGTTAGCAAAAGCCTTACCAGTGGAGAAGTTGATAACGTTGATGATACCGTTGATCAGACCTGCAGAAATGATGCCAGGAAGCAGTGGAACAAAGATGTTAGCAATCTTCTTGAGGAAGCGCTGAACAGGCTTGTTCTCGTACTTAGCCTTCTGAGCTGCCTTGTTGTCCTTAGCTGCGGATACAACGTCGTCCTCAGATGCGTCACCAGCAGCAACGCCGGTAAGCTTGGAGAACTCAACAATAACCTTGTTGACAACGCCAGGACCAAGAACAACCTCAAGGTACTCTGCATCCTCGACCAGACCCATGACACCGTCGATAGCCTTGATGGCCTCGGAGTCAACCTTTGAAGGATCTGCGGTCTTAATGCGGAGCCTGGTCAT
Source organism: uncultured Atopobium sp. (assembly GCA_916050095.1). Taxonomy (GTDB): domain Bacteria; phylum Actinomycetota; class Coriobacteriia; order Coriobacteriales; family Atopobiaceae; genus Lancefieldella. The sequence goes on along the minus strand of CAJZJP010000024.1, from coordinate 4,580 downwards.
GCAGACCATGTTGCTCTGAACATTTTCTTTGCCACCGACGGCAGCAAGAATCTGTTCTGAAAGCTTGGTGTAATCCATACTTTCCTTCTTTCTCTCGTTGCGATGTTGCAACAAATACCTATCAAGAATACATAAAAAATGAACTTATCGGTACAACAATCCATACCTGTGGTTCATTGTTTCATGTTTTGACCTAATTTGAACGCCCCGTTACTGCAGGTAAATTGAGCGTTTTTCAAAACTTACCGTACGCTTACGCGTCATGCTGATACCACTGACCGATGTAGTTGAAACAAAATGCTCACGCGTGTGTCATTTGTTACAACTGTAATTACTACAGTGCACCTCTGACATGACCATGAGCTGCCTCGAGCTTAGCTTTAGCCTCGTCAACAGGCATCTGAGTCAGCAGCATGACAATAGCAAGTTTTGCGTTACCGTCAGCCTGCTCAAGCGCCTGAGCTGCCTCTTCACGGGTGCAACCAGTTGCTGCCATGGTGATATTTTGCGCGCGAACTACCAGCTTCTTATTGGTCTGCTGCACGTCAACCATAAGATTCTGATATGCCTTGCCCACGCCAACCATAGAACCGGTTGAAATCATGTTCAGAATCATCTTCTGAGCGGTACCAGACTTAAGGCGCGTGGAACCTGTGAGAACCTCAGGACCGCAAGAAGGCTCAATAGCAAGCTCTGCCTCTTTGCCCACTTCAGAACCCTTATTGCAGGCAATAGCAACGGTCTTGCAGCCCAAAGAACGAGCATAGCGCAGGCCACCAATAACGTAAGGTGTGCGACCACTAGCTGCAATTCCAATAGCAATGTCGTTCTTGTTCAGGCCAATCTTCTTGAACTCTTCTTCGCAAAGCTCAAGAGAATCTTCCGCGCCTTCAACTGCACGTACAAAGGCCTTCTCGCCACCGGCGATAAGACCAACAACCACGTCAGGAGAAACGCCAAAAGTAGGTGGGCACTCAACTGCGTCCAAAACGCCCAGGCGACCGGAAGTTCCAGCGCCAAAGTAGACGATTCTGCCGCCAGCTTCTAACGAGGAAACTGCCCACTCGATTGCCTGTGCTACCTGCGGAAGAACCTCTTTTACGCCAGCAACCACGTTGAGGTCTTCTTGGTTCATAACGCTGACCAGCTCAAGCGGGGTCATCTGATCCAGGTCCATGGTGTTGGGGTTTCTTGTCTCGGTGACAAGTTTTGTCAAATCAATCACGTTTCCACCTTCTGTGTTGTGATTTTTACGCAATAACGTCGTTGGCTGTACCAGGCAAATCTTGGTCAGAAGAGAGCGTGTTGACACGTTCAGCTGAATCCAACTTGCCAATATAGTTTGTCGAGAAACGCTTAACGCTCTTCTCGTAATTTCTATTTACATAGGCTGCAAAGAGCGCATCTACAACGTTGAGCTGGGCAATTCTTGAAGACATGGCGCCACTTCTCATGATGTGTTCAGTTTCCGCAACGCCTAAAACGTAGTCAGAGCGGTGAATGAGCTCTGAGTCAATGCCACCGCGGGTAATGGCAACCACCTTGGCGCCATTTGCCTTTGCAATCCAGGCACACTCAATGGCTTCTCGCGTAAGGCCAGAGTAGCTGACCACAATAGCAAGATCTTCTCGCCCCATGTTTTTGGCGTAGAGCATCTGAGAGTGGTAATCGTCGCTCAAGTTGCAGTTGATGTTAAGGCGCATGAGTTTGAGCTGCAAATCTCTTGCAACCAGAAGAGAAGCTCCCATGCCAAAGAGGCAGATGGAATGAGCTTGCATCATGAGTGAAACAACTGAGTCAACAACCTGAGCGTCAAGCAATTGCCTGGTAAGCTCCAGTGAAGAAATGTTCTTTGCCGTAACTTTTTCGATGATCACATCAGTGGTGTCACCTGCGATAACGCCGCCGACAGCAATATCGTTGCTTTTATTGCTTACTGCCAGCTCGTAAATGAGCGCCTGCTGGAACTCTTTATAGCCACCGCAGCCAAGTTTCTTGCAAAGCCTGACAACCGTTGATGCAGATGTATACGTTTGAGCTGCTAGTTTATGGATTGATTGACCAACTGCCGCCTCTGGATCCGACAGAATATAGTCGACAATATCGCGTTCAGCTGAACTAGCATTCTTGCGATACTCTTCCAGACGTAGACGAACACCTCTCACGCAATCACCTCCGGCCGTCCAGTTGACTAAAACATTTGACTATATTGTTTCACGATGCCATAAAAATTTCATCTGTAAAGTAGGCAGTGCCGTAAACGGTAGTATTGCGTGCGCAAGTGTAAGCGCGCTCCACGTGCGTTGCATGCGCGACTGCTCATGTTTTCCCAGCATAATGCGGGGACAATTGTCACAAAAACTGAGCCTTAATTTGGGTACGTTACTATCACTTCATAAAAACTTTTACTACCGAGTAGACATTTGACCACGTAAAACCTGATTAAAATATTTCATCTTTGCCTAAAAAATTCAAATTTAGATACCATTGACAGCTTTTTTGATACCACTCGCAGTACGTTAACGTACCCATTATTTCATCTTGGACAAACTAGCTGCAATTTTGATGAAACGCACGTCATCATAAGCGCAAATTATCTCAGCCAATTGAGATAGCAGGTGTTTCACCTAAGGCAAAACCGAAGGAGACGATATGCGCACCAACGAAGATTTGCACCAAAATCAAAACGCTCACTCTGAGCACTCATCTAACGCAGGCTCCCCTGCTGGACAGACCAGAAGGCAATTTCTGAGCAGAAGTGCTCTTGGTCTAGCCGCTCTAGCAGGTCTTGGCCTTACCGCCTGCCAGACAAAGGGTGGCGCAACTGCTGCTAAGGGAACCGCAAAGAAGGTTGACTCTGTAGACGGAACCTTCCAGTACGAGAAGGTCTTCCCTGTTCTCAACGACAATGAGGCCTTTGACGACTCTCTTGTTACCAACCAGCTCAACAGCTTTGTTTGCTTTGCTGGTCAGGGCACCGTCTATGTGAAGAGCTCCGAGCCTCAGAGCTTTGCACTCTTTGTAAACGGTCACCAGGTTCCAACCGACAAGCTTGACGGCTCTTCCTGGAACCAGATTGACATCTCTGACGTAACCGTCAACGGCGATAACCGCCTGCAGGTCAGCACCGTTAAAGAGACTCAGGCAACCTTTGAGGTCAAGATTGGCTACCCAACCCTTATTGACGGCACCAAGGATTACGCCGACAACGACAACTTCAAGCTGATTGACCAGATCATCAACGCAGAGATTGCCAACGGCTTTACCTCTGCCCAGCTAGTTGTTACCAGGTACGGCAAGATTATCAAGAAGACTAACTACGGCAACGTCAATTCTTACAACAAGGACGGCTCTCGCATCAAAGACGGCAAGGCTGTTGACGACAACACCCTCTACGACCTGGCTTCTAACACAAAGATGTATGCCACTAACCTGGCAATTGAGAAGCTGGTTACCGACGGTCAACTGGACGTCTCCAAGAAGGTTCAGGAGTACATTCCAGACTTCAAGGACCAGGAGGGCGATAAGATCCTGGGTAAGAACGAGCTTACCGTTCGTGAGATTCTTGAGCACCAGGCTGGATTCCCACCAGATCCTCAGTACCACAACCGCAACTACAACCCAGAGAAGCCTGACGATCCTCAGCCAAACGCAAACCAGAAGCTGTACTCCCAGAATCGCGACGAGATTCTGCAGAAGATCATCGAGACCCCTCTGCAATACGTCCCAGGTACTAAGACTGCCTATTCCGACGTAGACTACATGCTCCTTGGTTTTATCATCGAGAAGATCACAAATAAGCGCCTTGACCAGTACGTTAAGGAAGCTCTCTACGAGCCACTGGGACTCAAGAACGTCACGTTCAATCCTCTGGAGAATGGCTTCCAGGCTGACGGAATTGCAGCTACCGAGCTTAACGGTAACACTCGCGACGGCCTCATTACCTTTGACAACATGCGTACTGATACCATTCAGGGTACGGTCCATGACGAGAAGGCCTACTACGCCATGGGTGGCATCTCTGGTCACGCTGGTCTATTTGCCAACGCTTCCGACCTGGCTGTCCTTGTCCAGACCGTTATGAACCGTGGTGGTTATGGCAACACCATGCTCTTCAGCGAGGACGTTCACGACCAGTTTATCAAGCCAAAGGACACCAGCGTTACCTACGGTTTGGGCTGGAGGCGTAAGGGTCACATTGGCTACCAGTGGGCCTTCTCGCCAATTGCAAACGCTGCAACCGTTGGTCACACCGGCTGGACCGGCACGCTTACCGTCATCGACGTCTACAACAACACCAGCTTGGTGCTGCTCACTAACACCAAGAACTCGCCTGTCATTGACAACAAGGTCAACCCTAACGACTTTGTGGGCAACCACTTCCTGACCGGCGGCTACGGAGTTGTTTCTACGCTGGCATTTGATGGCCTTGACGACGCAAACGTCGAGGGCAACAACGCCAAGCTCATGGACATGGTCATTGCCAAGTACAAGCTCATTCAGGCCGAGGCAGATTATCAGACTGACCCCGATAAGGCTTCCCTGAAGGCTCTGCTTGAGGTCTGCGACCAGAGGAAAGA
>CAJZJP010000023.1:0-10848 GCA_916050095.1 uncultured Atopobium sp. | reverse complement strand
ACCCCGATTATGAGTGATATTTCTACTCCTCAGAGCTCTATTGCGGTTTTCATCGATTATGAAAATTTGGCACTAGGAACAGGTAAAAGAAAGAGAAACGGCCACCAAGAGCCAGGTCATCTTCCAGAGATGAAGCTCATTATGGAGAGGCTGGTTGATAAGGGACGCATTACTGCTAAGCGTGCATACTGCGATTGGCAGCGCTTTCCAAATGCTATTACACCCCTGCATGAGCTTGGCATTGAGCTCATTGAGATTCCAGATAGGGCTTATACCGGCAAGAACTCTGCCGATATTAGACTTGCGGTAGATGCTGTTGAGATGTGTCTTACTAAAGACCACATTGACACATTCGCTGTGCTTTCTGGTGACTCGGACTTCTCGCCACTTGTGGCAAAGCTTAAAGAGGCTGGTAAAACGGTCATTGGCGTTGGTATGAAGGAGTCTACCAGCTCGCTTCTTGCTGAAGTTTGTGACGAGTTTATCTTCTACGAGGATATTTTGAGTTCTGGCAGAATTCCAGACTTTAAAGAGAAGGTACCTGTCGAGAAACACGACTGCTATCAGCTCTTATTTGAGACCATTGAGTCTTTGGAGCGTGAAAGCGAAACATTTATTTATGCGTCTCGTTTAAAGGAGACTATGCGAAGGAAGCGTCCACAGTTTGCTGAGGCAACTTATGGATATCGTTCGTTTACTTCTCTTTTACGTGAAGCATCGAGCCTTGGATTTATTAAAATTCATGAGGATCAAAAAAGCGGCACCGTTGTCGTAGACGGATTTAGAGAATAAAGGGTGTTTTAGAGAGGATTTAGGTTTCATGGCAGAAAAGAAAGAAACTGCTCAGAAGCCAAAAAAGGCTTCAACTAAGGCAACCGCAAAAGCGGGCTCTACAAAGGCGCCAAAAGAAGAAAAGCAACCTGCTAAGAAGGCTACTAAAAAGCCAACTATGGCACAGATGAAAAAAGTGAATGCACTGGTCATTGCTTTGTCTGATGCTAGTAGGCGCGCTCGTCAAGACGCATCTCATGAGCTTGCGGAGCTGGCCCATATTGCTCCTCTCGCCTTTGAAGAGCACATTGATTCTCTTATTGATGCACTGTATAGGCCAGAAGCACAGACTCGTTGGGAAGTGCTTGATGCGCTTGCCAATCTGAGCGCTCACTTTGGTGACCAGGTCTTTAAGGCATTTGATGCTGCTGAGGCCTCTCTGTTTGACGATGACTCAGCAACGGTGCGTCTCGCAGCATTTTTGTTCCTCTGTCAGTACGGAGCAACTTCTGCAAAGCATTCTGATGAGGCGTGGCCACTTTTGGATGAGGCGGTTCAGTGCTATCACGGAGATGCTGAGTACCATGACATGCTCCAGGGTCTTCTCGCCTTAGCACATGGAACTATTTCCAAGGATGTGAAGAAGGCATTGTCTCAGCGTATGAAGTTTGATGCGGAAAATGCCACTGGATACATTAAGCAGTATTCGGAAGAGATTGTTGCAGCTACCAAGTAGTTTGTTTTGCTTGTAAACGACTGTGTACAAACGGGGGAGTTTACTGGTTGTATGTTTTATGCATGCTAATAAGAGTAAACTACAGGTTTGTATTAGTGTACGCATAGTTGCATTAAACGATGAAAGGCAAGGATATGCCATCTATTGATGTAAGAAAGAACTCAAAGATCTTTATCGGAGTTGGAGCAGTTGTACTGTTTGCTCTTGGTATTGTCATCGGTCGCTTCCTTCTGGGCGGTGGCGGAGCTACTGGCTCTTTGAACGGTCGCACCACACTTTCTGAGGGCGAGCTGAACACTCCTATTGCTTCTTATACCTATAACGGTCAGACCAAAGAAGTAACTGCTCGTGAGGTCATTGAGAATACTTCCGGTCTTGACGCAGCAAAACAGTCTGACGGCACCTATGCTGTTCCAGCAGCCGATAAGATTATTGGTTACGTTCGTAATGCTCTTGTTGTTGCTGAGGCTCAGAGCAAGGGTATTACCGTCACTGATGACGAGGTCAACAATTACATGCAGACCAACTTCAAGACTACTGATGTTAGCCAGGTTGCTTCTGCATACAAGCTCTCTGAAGACGTTGCAAAGAAGCTCATCAATGATGCTGTCATTATGAAGAAGTATCGTGATAGCGTTCTGACTACAACCCTTCCAGATGCTCCACAGGCACCAACTGCACCTGAGGACGGCAACTCTGAGACTACAAGCCAGGAGTACGCTCAGTACATCATTGGTCTTGCTGGTGATGAGTGGGACGCTAAGAACAACACTTGGGCTTCCCAGGATGGCGATTACTACAAGCAGCTCTCTGCTTACTCAATCTCCAACGATTCCGCCTCTTATGCAGCTGCCCAGACCGCTTATCAGGTTGCAATGAGCAAGTACTCTGCTGTTGCAAGCAAGGCATCTCAGGAGTGGTCACAGAAGATCAACGAGATTCTTGGTAAGGCATCTATTGCTGTTTACTCTCTTGCTCTCTAGGTTCTGAAAAGCAATGAAAGTTGCTATTAGCGCTTGTTTACTTGGCCTCCCCGTCAGATATGACGGAGGGGCCAAGCCTATTTCTGCAGTACAAAAGCTGGCAGAAAAAGTAAACGTCACAAAAATATGCCCCGAGACCTCCTCAGGTCTTCCTGTGCCTCGTCCGCCCGCGGAACAGCGAGAAGGACGTGTTTGGCTCAAGGACGGCTCAGATGTAACGGAAGATTTTGAACGTGGATCTAAGATTGCTCTTAATGCCGTTACGTCTTCTGACATAACGCTCGCCGTTTTGAAGGCAAAGAGCCCGTCTTGTGGCGTGCATGAGATTTATGATGGTACGTACTCAGGAAAGCTTGTTTCTGGCGAGGGAACACTTACTCGTCACCTCTTAGAGGAGGGGATTTGCGTGGTTACCGAGAAAACCATTGAGAATGTAAGCCCATCTGTTGAGCATCCTGTTGCTCTTATTTTGGGAACCGGACTTGGTCATCTTGCTGATTTGGTAAAGCCAGTCCGTCGTATTGATTATCGTGACATTCCAGGTTTCCCTGTTGACGCTTCTCCTATGGCTGGTCACAGCTTTGAGGCAACTATTGGTACTATCGACGGCGTGCCTGTAGTTGTTTATCCTGGTCGCGTACATCTCTATCAGGGTTATTCTGCAGCTGAGGTAACCTCTCTTGTTCAGCATGCCCATCACCTGGGCTGCAAAGACATTATTTTTGCAGGTGCAACAGGTGCTGTTTCTGGAAACGCAAAGACTGGCCTTGGCGTTATTACTGATCAGATTAACCTCACGGGAACCAATCCGCTTGCAGAGTGGGCGGGACTTCGTGATGTTGAAACCCCATTTGTTGATATGAATGACGCTTTCTCGCCTTATCTAAGAACGCTTGCACGTGGCGTAGCAGATGACCTTAAGATTGAGCTCAGCGAGGGTGTTTTTGCTGGTCTTTTGGGACCAAACTTTGAGACTCCAGCAGAGGTTGCTATGCTTCGTAGCTTTGGCGTCTCATACGTTGGTGTTTCCACAGCTCTTGAGGTTATTATGGCCCGAGCACTTGATATGAATGTATTGGCTCTAACGCTTGCTGCAAATCCAGCTGGTGCTCACGGAACCACGCATAAGAGTGTTCAAGAGGCATCCGAGAAGTACGCAGATGATCTTGAGCGTCTTGTTCGTGGTGTTCTCGGGCTTCTTTAGTATTTCTGCTTGAATAATACAGGGCTTCCCCGTATAGTTGTTAGCGCGCTTTTGCACGCCAGCATAGCTCAGTTGGTAGAGCACCGCTCTCGTAAAGCGGGGGTCATCAGTTCGATCCTGGTTGCTGGCACCATCAACTATTAATAGCCGCCTTGTGCGGCTATTTTTATGCCTATCTAAATCCATGTGAAACAACTGCACTGTGGTGGGTATAGACAAAGTAGTAGTAATTACTAACAAAAGGAGTTTTTATGGCTACTCAGAATCTTGAGCTTTTCTATAAGCCAACCTGCCCATACTGCCACAAGGTAATGTCCTTCATGGAGCAGAACAACATTGAGCTTCCTATGCATGATATTGTTGCTGATGACGCAGCTCGCGAGCGTCTCATTGAGGTTGGCGGCAAGCGCCAGGTTCCATGTCTGTTCATTGACGGCAAGGCAATGTATGAGTCCGGCGACATCATTAACTACCTCTCCGAAGTCTTCCATGTTTCTGGTTCAAACGATGATTCAGACGACGGTTCTTCAGCAGCTGCTTGCACTATCGGCGGCGCTTGTTCCTTCTAAGTTCATTGTCGAGAAACCCTTCTAGCAGACGGGTTTCTCGCTATATGCATTAAAACCCCTCTGTTCCAACGTATGGAGCAGAGGGGTTTTACGTTTGAGCATCAATTGTTTTGCTAGTTTTTTATGCGTGCTACAGCGTATTCGCTGATGAGCAGCAAGAAGAGGATAAGGATAGAGGAGAAGCTGCCAATAACTGCGCCGTTAAGGCCCGTAAAGCTGACCATCATCCAGATAATGGGGATGGATACAGCAAATGAAATGAGGTACGCGCGCGTAACTGCCTTTTGAGCTCGCATGATAGTGACCAGCTGATACAAAAAGTCGATAGCAGCGCAAAGTCCGCCCGTGGCCACCATAATGCGTGCGAGTCCACGATATTGCTCAAAGTCAACTCCATACAAGAAGCCGTTAAGAGGAATGCCAATAAACTCGACAAAAGCTGCAGTACCTGCGGTGACAACGGCAATGGCTCCAAACAGAGCAAGTACCATTACGCCAAAGCGCTTCTTATTAGCAGGATTGTGGATAGAAGTTTCTAGCAGACTAGCAAGCTTAAAGAGCTGTGGCCTGTAGATAAGTGTAGAGATCATCAAAATAGTGTGAGCGGGGAAATAGAGTGCATTGAAGTACAGCTGGTTGCTGTAAGAGAGTGTGCCTTCCATGGCAAACTTTGGCAAAGAATCAATAAGGTTGTAGAGGAAAAGTGCTAAAAAGAGAGGCCAGCACTGTACAAAGATATCTTTGATGTTTGCAAGCTTGAAGCGCACGCTTTTATCGGTCTCAAGAATGGCTAGGGGAGCAGAAACAAATACCAAGGTAACAAGGGCACAAATACCCATGCTCCAACTTGCCCATACAAGATTTCTGGTAACAAACAACACAACAGTAAAGAGAATAAAACTGGCACTACACCTAAGAGCCTGACTGAGTCCTGCCAGGTAGAGCTTGTCCTTTTGCTGCAAGCGACCTTCATAGACATCGGCCATACCGTCAACAGCCCTAAAGAGCAAAGCTCCGGTGCAGATAGAAAACATGGGCTCGGTGTAGCCTTTGAAGAAACACCAAATAAGGCCAGCTGTCACCATGACAATAACAGTGGCTGCACGCTGAATCTGGTAATCAGAAAAACTGCGCTGTTCGGTTAGGTCAGAAACTTGATAGGTACGGACGCCGTATTGGGCAATAAATAACAAAAGCGTTGCCACAACAAATGCCATGGAGAAAAGTCCTGCTTGTTCAATGCCAACAAGCTGGGAGCAAACAACAGTTAAAAGCGGGAAAAGTGCACCCCAGGCACCTTGTCCAAGTGCATTGAAGAGATAATCCTGGGACGTTTGATGTGCCAAGTATTGCTCGTCTTGATTAGCAATATCGCCAGAGACCACGGCAGAGAGAAGCCTGGTCCACCATGTAACCACAATGCCAGGTTGACCCCCGTTTGTGCGCGAGTCATCAAGCTCATAGCGAGGTGTGCGAAGACGCTCTACCTGCTTATGTACGGAAGAATTGTTGTACGCAGTACGACTTTTCTTGAATGGATTGAGCATGTAAAACCTAAGATCTTCTTTAGCGCGGTCAGAAACTTTGATATATCAATTTTTATTTGTTATATAGATTGTAGTCCACGATGTACATTAGGTAACAGATTGACAAACAATCGTGCGAAGATTGTTACAAAAGGGTATGGTAGATAGTACGTATTCTGAGTCATGTGACGAAAGGATGAGCATGGCAAGCAATCCTCAAGATTCAAATCTAGAGTCCAGCAATGCTTCTTTTGACGAGAAACCCATCGATGGTGCAACAACTTCTGAAGTAGCTCAGTCGCTTCTTGAACGACGCGGGAATGAGATTGCTGCTGCTCGTACCCTTATTCAGGCGCTTAAAGCGCCAGCTCCTCTGCGCGATAACCTTACCTTCTTTTTGCGTTTGGTAAGAAAAGTGCTTGCTGAGTACAATCCAGATCTTCTTACTAGTTTTGACACGTTGTTGGTTGAGGCAATTAAAGCTGGACCAGATGATTTGTCTACAACTCGCGCACCTTTGCTGCTTGAGGCAATCAATGCGGTACTCAAAGTAGATTCAGAGAAGGAATCGCTTAATGCTTTTCTGCGTTTTGCTTCTACCATTGACAACCTAAGCATGGAAGACTCTGTGCTTCTCATGCGCGCATTTGTAACTTTCTTCCACTTAGCAAATCTTTGTGAAGAGAATTATCGCGTTACCAGCCTGCGCTCTCGTGAGGCTTCTGTTGATCCATCTTCTGCAGAAGACCCTATCAATGAGATAACCGTTGCATATAGACAGCTCATTGACGAGTGCGGTGAAGAAGAGGCAAAAGCACGTCTTAATCGTCTTGAGTTCCACCCCGTCTTTACTGCGCACCCAACCGAGGCTCGTCGTAAAAACGTTGAGCGCCGAATCCGCACCATCTCAGAGCTTCTTGATGAGCGTCAGAGGCTTGGCGGTCCTGCTCGTGTGGAAAACGAGCGTCGCATGCTGCAAGAGATTGACGGCCTATTCCGCACGTCTCCTATCGGTCATAAAAAGCCAACTCCTTTGGAGGAGGCAGATACTGTCCTCAACATTTTTGATACCACCCTTTTTGAGATGGTTCCTTCGGTATATCGCCGCTTTGATAACTGGGTGCTGGGAGAAAACGCTGGTTGTGTGCCGCCTGTCTGCCCACCATTTTTCCGTCCAGGTAGCTGGATTGGCTCCGACCGCGACGGTAACCCTAATGTTACCGCCCTGGTTTCTCGCCAAGTTGCCGAGAAGTACCGTGTACACGTATTGCAGGCACTGGCTTGGGCTACCAAGGAAGTCAGTCGAGGCCTGACGCTTGATGGTATTTCTACTCCAGCTTCGCCTGCGCTTGTCAATCTTTGGGCGCAGCAGGTAGAAATGAGCCAGGCGCTGACCTCTGGGGCTATTGATAAGGCTGGGTCTGAGTTGCACCGTGCGGCAATGCGCGTCATTTCTGGCCGACTCAGCGCCACCATTGAGCGCAATGCCGACCTGATGTATCAAAACGCTGAAGAGTTTATTGCTGATCTGCGTGTTATTCAGGATTCACTGGCTCAAGCAGGGGCTTTCCGTATTGCCTACGGTCCTGTTCAGAAGCTTATCTGGCAGGCTCAAACTTTTGGCTTCCACTTGGTAGAGATGGAGTTCCGTCAGCACTCTTTGGTGCACAAGCGTGCGCTTGCAGATATTGAGACACACCCATCAACTGCCGAGAAACCCGCCAAACTTGATGCTATGACGCAGGAGGTGCTAGATACCTTCCGCTCCATTGGATCAATTCAAAAGAAGAACGGCATTAACGCTGCTCGTCGCTATATTATTTCGTTTACGCAGTCTGCTCAGGATGTTGAGAATGTCTACAAACTTGCACGTCTTGCGTTCGCAAATGAAGAGGATGTTCCTGTTCTTGACGTTATTCCACTCTTTGAGCAAATTGAAGACCTTGAGAACGCTGTTGCTACACTTGAACAGGTAATTCAGCTTCCTGAGGTACAGGCACGTCTTGCTCAGACAGACCGCAAGCTTGAGGTCATGCTGGGCTATTCCGATTCCTCAAAGGACGAGGGTCCAACTACGGCAACGTTGGTTCTGCATAAGACCCAGGCTGCTTTGGCAGAGTGGGCAGAGAAGAACTCCATTGACCTCATCTTGATGCATGGTCGTGGCGGTGCAGTTGGTCGTGGCGGTGGTCCTGCAAACCGTGCTGTTCTGTCTCAGCCTAAGGGATCGGTAAACGGTCGCTTTAAACTTACTGAGCAGGGAGAAGTTATTTTTGCTCGCTATGGTGACCCAACACTTGCTCGTCGTCACGTAGAGTCTGTTGCTGGAGCAACACTGCTTCAGATGGCACCTTCTATTGAGCAGAAGAACACCCAGACAGACGTGAAGTTTGCTTCGCTGGCTTCTGAGCTTGATAAAGCCTCCAAGCAGCGCTTCTTGGAGCTCATTCACTCCGATGGCTTTGCTGAGTGGTTCTCGGTTGTTACCCCTTTGACAGAGATTGGTCTTCTTCCCATTGGTTCAAGACCTGCAAAACGCGGTCTGGGCGCTAAGTCTCTTGATGACTTGCGTGCTATCCCCTGGATTTTCTCGTGGTCACAGGCTCGTATCAACCTGGCTGCTTGGTACGGATTGGGTAGTGCCTGCGAGGCGGTGGGGGATATCGAGCGCCTCCGTGAAGCATACAAAGAATGGCCACTGTTCACCACGTTTATTGACAACATTGAGATGTCTATCTCCAAGATTGACGCTCGTATTGCAAGGCTTTACCTGGCCTTAGGCGATCGTTCTGAACTTTCAGAGATGGTTCTTTCTGAGATGGCTCTCACACGTAAGTGGGTGCTGAATATTACGGGAAATAAGTGGCCGTTGGAGAACCGTCGTGTGCTTGGTCCTGTTATCCGCCTGCGTCTGCCATTTGTTAATATTCTCTCGGTTACGCAGGTGCATGCCCTGTCTGAGCTTCGTATAAGGGATGACATGCTTACTCCAGAGGAACGTGCAAACATTACGTATTTGATTTTGTGCACCGTGTCTGGTGTTGCCGCAGGTCTGCAGAATACGGGCTGATGTCACACAGCTTGCCGTAAGCTTGAGCAAACAATCGTTTATGTTTACGTAAAACTAGGATTACCTGAAATAAAGTTGCAATATTTACAAGGCGAGAAACCACTGGTAGACAGAGTTTCTCGCCTTATTTTTATTTTAATTATTAAATGAAAGTTGAATTACCTTAACTTTTAGTTGATACTAATGAAGTAAAAGTTCGAAAGAGCAAACTTAGTTTGCCTACGTTATTTTGGGGGATGCATGGATACAGAAAAGACCTCCCAGGGTCCTGCGAATTCTGGTCCAGTTCTTCCTCTTGCCATGCTTGGTGAGGGAGAGACTGCGTTGATCGTAACGGTTAAGGGTGCTTCTGATCTTCGCCAGCACCTCTCAACACTTGGTTTTGTTGAGGGCGCCGAGGTAAAGGTTATTTCACGTGTCAACGGTGACGTTATTGTCAGCGTTAAGGGCGCACGACTTGGGCTGAACCGTCAGATGTCGTCGCACATCATGGTTTCTCCGCTCTAAACACTTTGTTGTATTGTGCTGCTGGTAAAACCCGCGGCTTTTAATACGTGTTTCGATGAAAGGAAGGTTATGGCAACTCTGAAAGAAGTTAAGGTGGGGGAGAGTTGCACGGTTGCTGCGCTAAAGGGTGTAGGCGCCGTGAAACGTCGCATCATGGACATGGGCCTTACTAAGGGTACTGAGGTTCACGTCAAAAAGGTAGCACCACTGGGAGACCCAATTGAGCTCACAGTTCGTGGCTACGAGCTTTCTATCCGCAAGGATGAAGCTGCAAGCATTGAAGTAGTAGACGTTCACAAGGTAGAGGAAGCCTAATGGCACAAAAGACTATTATTGGTCTTGCAGGTAATCCAAACTGCGGTAAGACCACCCTATTCAATGAGCTTACGGGCTCAAACGGTTACGTCGGCAACTGGCCAGGCGTTACCGTTGAGAAGAAGCAGGCAAATTGGCGAGCTGATAAGGACGTCACCTTTGTCGACCTTCCTGGTATTTATTCTCTGTCTCCTTATTCACCTGAGGAGCAGGTATCACGTGACTATCTCATTAACGAGCGCCCTGATACTATCATTGACCTTCTCGATGTTACTAACCTAGAGCGTAACCTCTATCTGACTACTCAGATTCTTGAGGCTGGTCGTCCAGTTGTCCTTGGTCTTAACATGGTTGACCTGCTCAAGGAGTCTGGTGACGTCATTGATGTCAAGGAGCTTTCTAAGCAGCTTGGCGTTGAGGTTGTTGAGGTCTCCGCACTTCGTAACAAGAACATTGATACTCTGGTAAAGACGGCAATTAAGGCTGGCCAGGAGGGAACTCCTGCTGAGGGTGTTAAGTGCTTTACCCCAGAGGTTGAAGAGGCTCTTGGCAAGATTGCTGCTGCAATCGAGGGCCTTGCTCCAGCATCTCTTTCTCGTTGGTATTCAATTAAGGTCTTTGAGCGCGATGCAGCTGCAATTGCCCCTCTTAATCTTTCTGCCGAGAAGACCGCAGAAATTGAGAAGATTATTTCTGCAGTTGAGAAATCTCGTGATGACGACGCTGAGTCCATCATCACGTCTGACCGTTATGAGTGGATTGCTGGCGTAATGGCAGCTTGTGTCAAAAAGGCACCTAAGAAGCTGTCTACTTCCGAGAAGATTGACCGTGTTGTCACTAACCGTATTCTCGGTCTTCCTATTTTTGTTATTGTTATGTCCCTGGTGTACTTTATCTCTATTTCTACTGTTGGCATCAATGCTACTAACTGGGTCAATGATAATCTGTTTGACAAAGGTTTTCACGTATTAGGCATCGGAGATGCAGAGTATAGTCAGGCAAAAGATGATTTTGATTCGCATCACTATGGTGACCAGATCGACGCTTATCTCAACGCAGCTGATAAAGATGGCATTGATACTACTGAGGTGCGTGCTGCAATTTCCGCAAAACAGTGGGATTCTGACGCTATCACCAGCTTTGAGGCAGAGACTGCCAAGAAGAACG
>CAJZJP010000022.1:0-11338 GCA_916050095.1 uncultured Atopobium sp. | reverse complement strand
TTTTATGAGGAGCTCTATGTCTGCCACAATTCCTGAAGCCACTGCTCGACTTGAACTTGTCCTGGGAAAAGATCGCCTTGGACAGATTCAAAATTCCTGTGTCATGGTCTTAGGACTTGGTGGCGTCGGCTCAAACTGCGTCCAGGCGCTGGCCAGAGGCGGTGTGGGCTCATTTGTTTTAGTGGATGCCGATGCAGTGGAGGCATCCAACCTAAATAGACAGGCTATTGCCTATGTGAGCACTATTGGAAAAAGAAAAGTTGAGGTGACCAAAGAGATGATTCTGGACATTAATCCAGACGCTCACGTGGTCACCCTTGATGCTTTTTTGCTTAAAGACAACGTTGACGAGCAGCTCTCTGCTCTTCCAAAACCAGATGTTGTAGTTGATGCTATCGACACCATTTCTGCCAAATTAGCTGTTGTTGCATGGTGTCAGAAAAACGATATCTACCTCATCTCCAGCATGGGTGGAGGCAATAAAATCCACCCAGAACTCCTGGAAATCACTACGCTTTCAAAAACGCATACTGATGCTCTTGCAAGGGTCATGAGAAAAGAGTCCAAGAAACGAGGCCTTGCTGACTTCCGCGTGCTCTACTCTCCCGAGCCAGCGCGACCAGTTTTTGCACCAGAGGGCGCAACCGGAAAATCTGCCAAGCTAGGTACTATGTCCTACTACCCTCCTATTATGGGTCAGATGATTGCTTCCGACGTCATTTTGCATCTTTCAGGGCTTGACCATGAGTAACCTCACGTATTTTGATGCGCACGTTCATGCAAATCTTATAAACTCTCCGCTCAATGTGGCGAGAAGTTCTAATGATGCTGGGTTAGGTCTTTTTACCTGCGGCGTTACTCCCCACGACTACCTAGAGCTTGCTCCTCAGCTTACGCAAGATAACATCCGCGTGGGACTTGGAGCGCACCCCTGGTATATCTCTGATGGGCGTGTCACTGAAAAAGATATAGAGCTCCTGCTAGAGCTTATGGGAGAGACACCTTACCTTGGCGAGATTGGACTAGATTTTTCTTCTCGCTATTGTGTTGATGGATTGCAA
This sequence comes from uncultured Atopobium sp., assembly GCA_916050095.1. GTDB lineage: Bacteria > Actinomycetota > Coriobacteriia > Coriobacteriales > Atopobiaceae > Lancefieldella. The sequence continues at coordinate 10,277 of CAJZJP010000022.1, read as the reverse complement.
GAGCTGCAGGTTAAGGCATTTACGCAGATTTGCGCACGTGCAGCAGAGCTTTCACGCAACGACCAGCCACGAGTGCTCTCGATGCACACCGTGAGAAGCGTTAATGCGGTGCTAGATATTCTTGAACAGACAGGAGCCGCTCAAGAGTGTATTCCTATCATTCACTGGTTTAGCGGTAGCTCAGAAAAGCTCCAAAGGGCTATTAAGCTTGGCTGTTGGTTCTCTGTTGGTGAGATGAGCCTAAAGACCAAACGCGGTCGTGAATACGCCAAGGTCTATCCCAAAGATAAGCTTCTTACCGAGACTGATCTTCCTTCCAGCAATCATACGGATATTAGCTCGGCGGACATTGTAGACAGCCTCAAGCGCGCGCTGAGCGGTCTGAGCGAGGCTCGTGGATACTCTGTGCAAAGTGAAGTAATGGCAAACGCAGTAGGCGTTTTTGGCGTCTAAGTGTTAAAGTCTTACGTATGAGAAGATTACGTAAAATACCTACACAACGCTTTGCGGGAACTGGCAGAGCGCAACTTTCCGGAGCAATGCTTGCAAGCTCATCTGATGAGCTGGGTCTTGCCCTTAATGACGTTGTGCTTGTTTTTGCCTGCAGCGATAACTTTGTGCCGTATTTATCTGTAGCAATTCAGTCCATCATTGAGAATGTCAAACCTGAGCGTCGTTACGACATCATTGTTTTGACTCGTGATCTCTCTCCTACCAGCATGATCACGCTTACTCGTCAGGCACAGCTTGTTGACAACGTACATGTTGGCTTCTTAGATGTTGACGCAGCTCTTGGTGATATTGAGCTTCCGCATCATGGTCACTTTAGACCAGAAACTTACTACAGGTTGCTTGCTCCCTCGCTGCTTCCCAACGTCAATAAAGCTATCTACCTTGACTCTGACCTGGTAGTTAATACCGATATTGCCGAGCTCTACGATATTGACGTCACGGGATATTTGGTAGGCGCAACACGCGACGCCGATACCATTGGTCAGATTGATGGCTATGACGCCACAGTTGGCCCCTACCTCAAAAACGAGCTGGGTATGGATGATCCTCACGATTACTTCCAGGCGGGCGTCATTTTGATGAACCTGGAAGAGATCAGAAAGCAGATTTCTCCTGAGGAGTTTCTGAAGGTCTCAACCATGCATTCATGGCGCTGGCTTGATCAAGATGTTCTTAACAGGTTTGTAAACGGCCACTATCTCCGCATTAATATGAAATGGAATTACCTGGTAGACTGGCAGTTCCTACGCCGTGATCACATTGTTGCTCAGGCGCCAAAAGATGTGCGAGAAGAATACGAAGAAGCTCGTAAGAATATCTGCATTGCACATTTTGCAGGACCAGACAATAGACCTTGGCTTTATCCAAACTCAGATCTTGCGGGTCTTTTCTGGTTCTATGCGCGTCGCTCCCCTTATCTTGAGGAGCTTCGCTCTCAGCTTGAAGAGTCAAGACGTACGGTAAGAGGCCTTTCTCACCGTGTGCAGAGTGGCGTTCTTTTCCGTGGCTTGATGCCTTTATTTGATACCGTCTTTCCACCAGGCACCAAGACCCGCACCCAACTTATTACGTCATACAACAAACTTGGTGGCGGCAATTTATAACGTAAAAGGAGGTCTTTCGACCTCCTTTTTATTGCTAAGCGAGTTATTTCTTTTTGCCCCTAATGATTTCTGGGGCGTTTTCTCCGCCAACGCTTTCTGGAGTAACCACAACCTTTGTGATATCCAAATCTGATGGCAGGTCAAACATGGTCTCTTGCAGCGTCGACTCACAGATTGCACGAAGACCACGAGCTCCGGTGCCGCGAGCCAAGGCCTTCTTAGCAATCTCTCTGAGTGAATCCTCAGTAAACTCCAAATCTACGCCCTCAAGCTCAAACATGCGCTTGTACTGCTTGGTAAGAGCATTCTTTGGATCTGTGAGGATACTCATCAGATCTTCCTCACCAAGCTCACGAGTAGAAGTGATAACTGGAATACGGCCCAAAAGCTCTGGAATCATGCCAAACCTGTGCAGGTCCTGAGGCATAACCTTGGCGATAAGCTCAGACTCACCTTCTTTGACATTCTGAGCAACATCAGAGTTAAAGCCAATTCCCTTTTTACCAATGCGATCAGCAACAATCTTATCCAGGCCAACAAAAGCGCCACCACAGATGAACAAGATATTGGTGGTATCAATGTGAATAAGCTCCTGTTGAGGGTGCTTGCGGCCTCCTGTAGGAGGAACACTAGCAACCGTACCTTCAAGAATTTTCAGAAGCGCCTGCTGAACGCCTTCACCAGAGACGTCACGAGTAATAGAGAGGTTCTCGGCCTTACGAGCAATCTTATCAATCTCATCGATGTAGACAATACCTACCTGAGCGCGCTCAACATCGCCGTCAGCAGCGGTGATGAGCTTAAGCAGGATATTCTCGACATCTTCACCAACGTAGCCAGCCTCGGTAAGGGTTGTTGCGTCAGCAATAGCAAACGGCACTTCAAGAAAACGAGCAAGCGTCTGGGCAAGCAGCGTTTTACCAGTACCAGTCGGACCCAGCAGCAAGATGTTGGACTTTGCAATCTCAACATCCTCCTGACCCTCCTGAGGCTCATCGTTACCTGAAAGAATACGACGATAGTGGTTATACACTGCTACCGACATAGCACGCTTAGCGTCTTCTTGACCCATTACGTACTGAGACAGCTCATCGTAAATCTCGTGTGGAGTTGGCAGGTCTTTGATAACAGGCTCATCAGAGTGAGTCTCAATCTCTGACTCTTCATCAAAGCCAAGGGACTCATCAATCATATCCGAGCAGGTAGAGACGCACTCATCACAAATGCAGACTCCACCAGGGCCCTGAATAAGCTTATTTACCTGCGACCTACTCTTTCCGCAGAAAGAACAGTGCATCTCATCTAATCCGCCAAAAGGCGAGAAGTTCTGGTCATTAGCCATAACTTAAACCCTCGATACAAGAACAATTATTGGTCGTTACGAGAAGAGATAACGCGGTCAACTAGGCCGTAGTCACAAGCCTCCTGTGCACGAAGATAATTATCGCGCTCAGTGTCTGCATTGACCTTCTCGATAGACTGTCCAGTATAATCCGAAAGCAGCTCATTGATGTGCTGGCGAATCCACTTTGTCTCATCTGCGACAATCTGAATATCAGTCTGCTGACCCTGAACGCCACTGGATGGCTGGTGAATCATAACCATAGAGTTAGGAAGCGCAAGACGCTTACCCTTTGCACCGGCTGCAAGAAGAACAGCGCCCATAGAAGCTGCCATACCAACACAGATAGTAGACACGTCAGGCTTAATGAAGTTCATGGTATCAAGAATGCCCAGACCTGCATAAACGTCTCCACCAGGAGAGTCAATGTAGAGAGAAATATCCTTGTCTGGATCTTGACTTTCAAGGTGCAAAAGCTGTGCAATGACCAGGTTTGCAGAATCGCGCGTTACCGGCTCACCCAAGAAAACAATACGATCATTAAGCAGTCTGGAGTAGATGTCATAGGTACGCTCACCACGAGGAGTCTGCTCAATAACATACGGAATGGTTGGAATGTTTGTTGGATAATGCATAATCCTCCTTCAAAGGTCTTTTCTTAGAAACATACCCCGGGAAGCATGTCTCTAACCCGGGGTATGAAAAATTCAAAGTAACTGCAACTTTTGGAGCAGTCTTTCTGGCGAGAAACCCAACCAGCTGCGGACTACTCAGCGTCCTTCTCTGCGTCCTCGTCCTTCTTAGCTGCCTTCTTCTTAGCAGGAGCCTTCTTAGCAGGCTTCTTCTCTGCCTTCTGCTCTTCCTTAGCAGCCTCAGCAATCTCGTCGACAACGGTGACGGTTGCGTTATCGCGCAGCCAATCAAGAGCCTTAGAGCGACGGATGGACTCGCGGATTGCAGGAAGACGGCCAGCCTTGCGCCACTCCTCAATTGCAGACTCAACGTTAGGAACACCAGCGCGCTCAAACTCTGCGCGAATGTCTTCCTCAGTTGCCTCAAGCTTGAGCTCAGCTGCCATTGCGTCAAGAGCCAGGGACTGACGTGCGCGCTCCTCAGCCTGAACACGAAGATCAGAGATGAAGTCATCGGTCTTAATGCCACGTGCAGCCAGGAACATATCAAGGCTCATACCCTGCTGCTGAAGACCATTCAGGAACTCCTGAGCAATCTCGTTGAAGACCTCGTTCTTGTACTCCTCTGGAACCTCCTCAAGCTGAAGACGCTTGCCCAGAGCCTCAACAACACGGTCCTCTTTAAGAGTTGGAAGAGAATTCTTCTTGTCGGACTCAATCTCAGACTTAACAGCCTCGCGGAGTTTCTCGACAGTGTCATAACCAAAGGTGTTCTTTGCAAGCTCGTCAGTCAGCTCTGGAGTGACGGACTTCTTGTGAGCAACAACCTTGACGTTGATGTCGTAGTCATGAGAGTGAACCTCATCGCCGTGAGTGTGGCTGTGAGTCCACTTGACCTCTTTCTCCTCACCTGGCTTCATGCCGATGAGTGCCTCCTCAAGCTCTTTTGGAGCCTGGGTGCCATTAAGGGTAAGAACGCGGTCCTCGCCCTCCATGTGAGCAGCGCCCTCAATGTTCTTGATGTCTACACCAATGGTGTCGCCCTCTTTGACAGCGCGCTTCTCCTTGGTGTTCTCAAACTTAGCCTGGTAAGACAGAAGCTGCTTAATCTGGTGATCAACCTCAGCCTCAGTTGCCTCATTTGGAGGCATGTTGATTGCAGGAGCATCGTAAGAATCAAGCTTAGCCTCAGGACGAACGTTGAAGACTACCTCATAGGAGTAATCCTGGCCCTCAACAGGAAGGTCTGCATCCTGGTTGTAATCACCACGGCCAACTGGAACAAGGTCAAGCTTCTCAAGAAGCTCTGGCTCTGCTGCGCCGAGAAGATCGTTGGTTGCCTGAGCAAGGACTGCCTCGCGGCCAACAATGCCGTCAATGACAGGACGAGGTGCGCGGCCCTTGCGGAAACCCTGGAAGGAATACTTGTTTGCAATGTCCTTGTAAGCCTGCTTAATGGCAGCGTCTACCTCTGCAGCAGGAACTGTAACCTTGACGGTGAGTTTCTCGTCAACTGGCTTATCTGCGGTAACGGTGATGTTCAACGTTCCTCCAGTGTCTCGTAAAAAATGCTGGCGTACCAGCTCTTAACCAAATTTCTGCATGGTGCGGGCGGAGGGAATCGAACCCCCACGGACTTAGTCCACTAGAACCTAAATCTAGCGCGTCTGCCAGTTCCGCCACGCCCGCATATTTATGCAGCCTTGCAATAATAACAAACTTTTGCGCTCTTCACTAGGAAAACTTCGCATTCTAAACACTTCCCTCACGAAAAAAGACCGGCCTTTTTCAAGACCGGTCTTGTTCAACTGAAAAGCTCATACTCCAAGCACGTTTTAGAGATCTTGCAGTGCAAAAGTCTCTGGCTCGCTCTTTCTTGCTGCTGCAAGTGCCTGAATAAGAGCAGTTGCTGCAGACATTGCCGTGACGCAGGTAATACCCTGGCTGACAGCCTCTGCGCGCATTTTAGTACCATCGCTGTGGGCCTCGTGACCGTGAGGCGTATTGATAATGAAGCTGACAGTCTTATCGCGCATGAGGTCAACAACGTTTGGATGACCATCGGAAATGCGATTGACGGTAGTGCAGTCAATTCCAGCTGCGCGCAGCGTCTTTGCGGTACCACCCGTGGTGTAGATGCCGTAGCCAAGGTTCTCCAGAGCCATAGCAACAGGAGCAATAGCGCGTTTATCGCGGTCGCACACGCTGATGAAGACGGAACCCTGCTCAGGAAGCTTGTTCTCAACTGCCTCGCGAGTCTTTGCGTATGCTGCTGGGAAGGTGCGGGCAATACCCATGACCTCGCCGGTAGACTTCATCTCAGGTCCAAGGATTGAGTCAGCACCAGGGAACCTAGACCAAGGCATAACCGCCTCTTTGACCGCGTAGTAGTCGACGGTACGGTTCTCATCGGGGAGCAGGCCCTGTGCTCTGAGCTCACTGATCTTCTCGCCAGCCATGATACGAGATGCGTACTTAGCCAGGGAGACACCAGTTGCCTTTGACGAGAAAGGCACGGTTCTAGAAGCGCGAGGATTGAGCTCGATGACAAAGACGTGCTCGTCACGGACGGCGTACTGGATGTTCAGGAGGCCTCGGATGCCGCAAGCAAGCGCCAGCTTTTTGGTGATGGCCCTAATCTGGTCAACAATCTTTTCAGAGAGCGAGAAGGGCGGCCAGCAGCAAGCGGAGTCGCCAGAGTGAATACCGCACTCTTCGATGTGCTCCAGGACGGAACCTACGTAGCACTCCTCGGTGTCGCAGAGAGCATCAACGTCCAGCTCAATGGCGTCCTCGAGGAAGGCATCCAGGTAGACAGGACGGTCTGGCGTGACGTGCGTCGCGGACTCCATGTAGGTAACCAGGTCGGAGTCGTCGTAGACAATGGCCATACCGCGACCACCAAGAACGTAGCTTGGGCGGACAATCAGTGGGTAGCCAATGCGACGTGCAGCGTCGCGAGCCTCGTCCATAGTAGAAGCAACTGCCGAAGGAGGGCAGGCAATGTTCAGGCGGTCAAGAAGGGCTGCGAAGCGGTCGCGGTCCTCTGCCAGGTCAATTGCCTCTGGCTGAGTGCCCATGATAGGAACGCCTGCATCCTTGAGGGCGCGTGCCAGCTTGATTGGCGTCTGGCCGCCAAGGGTAACAATGACGCCTTCTGGCTTCTCAACCTCAATAACGTCCATGACATCTTCAAAGGTTAGAGGCTGGAAATAGAGTCGATCAGAGGTGTCGTAGTCTGTAGAAACCGTCTCAGGGTTGCAGTTGACCATGACCGTCTCATAGCCCTGCTCGCGAAGAGCGTAGGCAGCATGTACGCAGCAGTAGTCAAACTCAATGCCCTGACCGATACGATTAGGACCAGCGGAAAGAATCATGACGCGTGGCTTTTCTGCCATCACGTACTCCGTGGCATTGCCCTTCTCGTACGTGACGTAGTGGTACTGTGTGGTTGCGCCAAACTCACCTGCGCAGGTATCAACTGTTTTGACCTGCGGGCGAACACCCAGCACTTCCCTCACAGCGCGGACAACGTCTGTCTTGGTGCCAGTAAGGTGTGCAAGCTGCTCATCCGAGAAGCCCAGCTGTTTGGCAGCAAGCATGTTATCGGTGGTGAGACCAGAAAGCCCCAGCTCCTTGATGCGTTTCTCGGCGTTGATGATGCCTGCCATACGGTGCAGGTACCATGGATCAATACCGGTCATATCGTGGATGCGCTCAACGCTCCAATTTCTGCGCAGTGCCTCAGCAACGTAGAAAATACGCTCTGGTGTTGGCTTGCTGACTAGCTCATCAAAGTTCTTCTCGTCAAAGACATCGTGGCCGTCAGCGCCCAGACCAGCGCGATCTTGCTCCAGGGAACGAAGCGCCTTCTGCAGGGCCTCCTCAAAGGTTCTGCCCATGGCCATAGCCTCGCCAACCGACTTCATACGGGTGGTCAGAACGCGGCTGGTGCCCTTAAACTTAACAAAGGCAAAGCGAGGAACCTTGACCACGCAGTAGTCGATGGAAGGCTCAAAGGCAGCGGGAGTTGCCTTGGTGATGTCATTGGTAATCTCATCCAGTGTATAGCCAACAGAGAGCAGTGCTGCCATCTTTGCAATGGGGAAACCAGTTGCCTTGGACGCTAGCGCGGAAGAGCGGCTAACGCGAGGGTTCATCTCAATGACAATGACGCGGCCGTTAGTTGGGTTGACCGCAAACTGAACGTTAGAACCACCGCAAGCAACACCTACACGCTCAAGAATAGCGATGGAGTAGTCGCGGAGATTCTGGAGCTCTTCATCAGTGAGCGTCTGAGCTGGAGCAACGGTAATGGAGTCTCCCGTGTGGACGCCCATTGGATCGAGGTTCTCGATGGAGCAGACAACAATACCGTTACCTGCGGTATCGCGCATGACCTCCATCTCAATCTCTTTCCAACCCTCAATGGACTCCTCTACCAGCACCTCATGCTCTGGAGAAAGCAAGAGGCCCTGCTCAACAATCTCTACGAGCTCTTCTGGGGTATGAGCAATGCCGCCGCCTGCGCCACCAAGGGTGAAGCTTGGGCGAATGACCACAGGGTATCCCAGATCAGCAACAATGCGTTGGGCATCTTCCATGGAATGAGCGATGTCCGCGCGAGCAACTTCAAGGCCAATATCCTGGACTGCCTCACTAAAGAGCTCACGATCCTCACCAGTTCGGATGGATTCAAGGTTGCAGCCGATGACCTCGATGTTGTACTTGTCAAGAACGCCAGCCTCGCCAAGACTGATAGTACAGTTCAGAGCAGTCTGACCGCCCATATTTGGCAGAAGTGCATCAGGACGCTCGCGCTCGATGACGCGGGTCACCGACTCAACGGTGATTGGCTCAACGTAGGTTCTATCTGCAGTTTCTGGATCAGTCATGATGGTTGCTGGATTTGAATTGACCAGAACAACCTCAAAGCCCTCTTTGCGAAGGGCGCGGCATGCTTGCGTGCCAGAATAGTCAAACTCGCAAGCCTGACCAATAACAATTGGGCCAGAGCCGATGACTAGGATTTTCTTAATATCAGTACGCTTTGGCATTAGAAGCGCCTCCCCTCACGAACGTCGATGGCAAGATAGTCAGACTGTCCCTCCATCAAACGCGCAAACGCCTTGAACAAGTAGGATGAATCGTGAGGTCCTGGGCTTGCCTCAGGGTGATACTGGACGGAAAATGCTGGGATATCCAGGAACTGAATGCCTTCTGGAGTACCATCATTAAGGTTTACGTGTGTAAGTCGGACGCGGCCGAACTCCTTTGTCTGGACAACAGGAGCAATGCGCCTTGCAGACCACTCACAGAGGTTGTCAAAGTGCTCAGAAATTCCACCGGACTCCTCAGCAATAAGTTTGCCTAGACTTGGAAATACCAAACCATAGTTGTGGTTCTGAGCAGTAATCTCAACCTTGCCGGTCAGAAGATTCATGACTGGTTCGTTGCCGCCATGGTGGCCAAATTTGAGTTTCTCGATATCTGCACCTGCAACAATGGAGAGCATCTGGTTGCCCAGGCAGATACCAAAGACGGGAACCTTGCCCAGAACGCCGCGAGCGGCCTCCTGCGTAGCGTCAACCTGCTCTGGGTCACCAGGGCCGTTGGAGAAGAAGATGCCGTCTGGGTTGTAGGCTAAGGCGTCCTCAGCAGGTGTGTTCCACGGTACAACCGTGACCTCGCAGCCGTTTGCCGCAAGACCCTGGAGAATGCCGTTCTTCTCGCCACAGTCGTACGCGACAACGTTGAAGCGCTTCTTAGACGTAGCGGAAACCACGTGAGGCGCGTCGACGGAGACGTCGGGGACAAAGTTGTGCTCGGAGATGCTGGGCGATGCCTGGACGCGCGCAAGCAGATGGGCGGGGTCCAGGTCCTCGGTGGAGATGGCCGCCTTCTGTGCGCCAAAGTCGCGCAGGTGCATGGTCAGCGCGCGGGTATCGATGCCCTCGATGGCAACGACGCCGTTTTCCTGCAGAAACTCTGGCAGGCTCTGCTTGGATGTCCAGTTGCTTGGCTCGTAGCACATGTCGTGGACGACAAAACCACGCAGGTGCAAGACATCTCGCTGCATGACCGCAGGATCGATGCCGTAGTTGCCTACCTGCGGATAGGTCAGCGTGACAATCTGGCCGGCGTAACTTGGATCGGAGATAATCTCCTGGTAGCCGGTCATAGACGTGTTAAAAACAATCTCGCCGAAGGTCTCTCCGCTAGCACCACAGCACCTCCCCTCGAAGGTTGTTCCGTCTTCGAGAACAAGCAGCGCGCGAGGCTGCGAGGTGGCACTTGCCAGTGGATTCATATACTCTCCGATCTGCGTAGGAGCATGCCGAGCCATAAAAAAAGAGCACTCCTTGTGGAGGCTCAACAGCGAACATGCGCGCTCAACGCTATGGGCCTTGCCGGTGTCTCGCACCGTCCTTAAAGGTTGGTAGTATTGTAACGCATAACCAATAAAGGAGATGGCATGTTTCCAGATTTTCTAGAGAATCCCTCAGATGTGACTGCGCCGCTGCTGCTAGGATGCACTCTGACAAGGACAATTACGCTTAATGGCGAGAAACACAAACTAGTTGCAAGAATTGTGGAGACCGAGGCGTACGACCAAGATGATCCCGCAAGTCATGCGTTTGGCGGTCCTAGCGAGCGCAATGCTGCTATGTTTGGACCTGCAGGTCA
>CAJZJP010000021.1:0-11506 GCA_916050095.1 uncultured Atopobium sp. | reverse complement strand
AAGCTTACCCTCAAGCGCAAAGTACAGCGGTGTTTTTGCCTGTTCAGCTAGCTGCTGAGCCTGAGAAGTCAGCTCTTGTGTGCTGATGCCCTCCTGCTCCATAAGACGAGCGTTTCCTGCTACAAGGCGTTTCTCGCCAACCTTTGCCGTAAGGCCACCACCAGCAACCTGTGAGAACTCCTGTATGTCAACAAAGCTGCCTGCAGACTCTCCAAGCTTCTCTTGAGCGTACGTAACAATTGCCTGCGCAAGTGGATGTTCGCTCTTTTGCTCAAGCGCATATGCGTACTCAAGCAGCTGCTGCTCGGAAGTTCCACCTGCACAAAGTACGTCAGTTACGCTCGGCTTGCCCTCAGTGAGCGTTCCGGTCTTATCAAGAACAACCACGGTTGCTCGGACTGCGCCCTCAAGCGCCTCGGCAGACTTGACCAAAATGCCATTTGAAGCGCCCAAACCAGTGCCTACCATGATGGCAGTAGGTGTTGCAAGACCAAGTGCACAAGGGCACGAAATAACCAGAACAGCAACAGCGTGCGAGAGAGCAACCGCAAAGTCACCAGGTGCCACAAAGACAAACCATGCTGCAAAGGTTACCAGCGCAATTCCAATGACAACAGGTACAAAAACACCAGCAATGCTGTCAGCAAGACGCTCGATAGGTGCTTTGGAGCTTGTTGCCTCGTCAACCAGGCGGATAATGCCTGCAAGTGTAGTGTCATCGCCAACAGCGGTGGCACGCATCTTAAACCAGCCGCCGGTAGATACCGTAGCACCTGTCACGGAATCGCCAACGGTCTTGCTTACAGGAACAGGCTCTCCGGTAATAGCGGACTCATCGACAGATCCTTCTCCCTCGATGAGCTGGCCATCAACAGGAATTGACTGGCCAGCCCTTACCACAAGCACGTCTCCAACCACAACGGTATCTGCAGGAACTTCTTGTTCAACACCGTCTTTGACGAGAATAGCAGTCTTTGGGGCAAGGTTCATAAGTGCGTTAATTGCACCTGTGGTATGACCTTTTGCGCGAGCCTCAAAGAACTTACCCAAGGTAATCAGAGCAAGAATCAAACCTGCGGACTCAAAGTACATGCCGTGCATTGCCTGGTGAGCTGCAGTAATGTCTCCTGCAACAAAAGCGTTTGCCATCTGGTACAAACTGACAACACTGTAGGCAAACGACGCTGCTGAGCCCAGCGCAATGAGCGAGTCCATATTAGGAGCGCCATGCAGCAATGAGCGGAATCCACCAACAAAATAGTGGCGACAAATAAACAGAATAGGAATGCAAAGCAAGAGTTCGGTAAGAGCCAAGTTCATCATGCCATTCATACCAGAAACAGCAGGCGGAACAGGTGCTCCCATCATCTCACCCATGGCAAGATAGAACAGTGGAATGGCAAACGCCATTGAGGAGATAAGTTCAATCCTCTTTTGCTTTACCGCCTTTTCTGAAGCATCGGTAGCATCTGCCTTAGTAGTTGCAGCAGAATCTTTTTTGTCGCTACGAGGTGTTGCCTCATAGCCTGCTTTGCTTACTGCGTCAGAAATCTGCTTGAGGGTATCTGGATTACCGTCGTAATCAACTTCCATAGAATTCTTAAGCAGATTAACGCGAGCCTCAGAGACACCAGAAACAGAGTTTGCCGCCTTCTCTACGTGCGCAGAACAACTTGCACACGTCATTCCTTGTACATCAAAAACTTTCTGATCCATAACGCCACCTTACATAAAACGCTTAAAGAGGTCCATGACCTCATCAATAACTTCTGTATCACCCGACTGGATGCGGTCAACCACGCAAGACTCCAGGTGATCCTGCATTACTTCTCTTGAGATGGCCTTAACCGCAGACTCAACTGCTGCAAGCTGAATAAGGACGTCTCCGCAATAACGATCCTCATCGATCATTGTTTTAATGCCATTTAACTGGCCGATTGCACGGTTAATACGGCGAGAAACTCCACTTTTAAGCTCGCTTGAGCGAGGAGTAGCCTTGTGATCACAATGACAACAAGTTTCCTGTGGTTGGCTGTCTTTCTGAGCCATCTGTCCTCCTTTGCATACCCTAAGGGGGTATTAGTTTCTGTAAACAGTATACCCCCATAAGGTATTTTTATGCAACAAAAAAAACAGCAACCGAAGCCGCTGTTTTTTATCTACCTATAAAAGAGAAACTCAGCACTCAAAAATACGTGCTACTCATCATCCTCTTGATCTTCTACACTTCCCTCAACAAGACCTAAAGTACTCTGTGCATCTTCAAGGCTCTCTAATGCAGTAACACCTCTGAGCTTGCGGTTCATAGCCTTTGTTCTAGTAGTAAGAATCTTATCAATGGTGGTTTCTGCAGTTCTAATCTGTTTTTGAGCTTTCTCAAGCTGCACCTGATACGTCTCAAACTCTGTCTTAACCGCAGAGAGTACCTTTTGAATTTCGTCGGCATGCTTCTGAATAGCAACAGATTGAAATCCCATTTGAAGACTGTTAAGAAGTGCTGCCATAGTGGAAGGTCCACACACATTAACACGATACTCTCTCTGTAGCTGCTCAAGCAAACCCGTCTGACTGACTACCTCTGCATAAAGTCCCTCAAAAGGAAGGAACAAAATAGCAAAGTTAGTTGTCTCTGGTGGGGCAATATACTTTGTAGAGATATCTTTTGCCTCTGCCTTAATTCGAGTCTCTAGACCCTTTTTAGCAGCAGCAATCGCCTCCTCATTTCCTGCATTGATTGCATCCACTAAATGCTCGTACGTATCCCCTGGAAACTTTGAGTCAATAGGAAGCCAAACGGTCTCCCCTGACTCTCCAGGCAACTTAACAGCAAACTCGACGCGCTCAGAAGAACCGGAAACAGTAGCAACATTCTCTTCGTACTGCTCTGGAGAAAGAATGTCTCTTAGAATTGCGCCAAGCTGAATTTCTCCAACAATTCCGCGAGTCTTAACGCCAGAAAGAACCTTCTTTAAGTCTCCAACACCTTCCGCAAGACCACGCATTTCTCCCAAGCCTTGATGAACTTGCTCAAGTTGCGTAGATACGCGCTGGAACGATTGGGTCATACGCTCATCGAGCGTTTTCTGGAGTTTCTCGTCAACGGTCTGACGCATAAGCTCAAGCTTTGCTTCATTCTCTTTACGCATGTCGCTGAGCTGTTTGTCAACAGTCTCTCTAACCTTACCAAGCTGCTCAGTTGAAGCCTGGGAAGTTGCTTTCATGTTGTCATCCACACGACGCTGAAAAGCATCAAAGCGAGCATCAAGCTGAGCAATGCGCTGATCAGTCTGCTTCGTCTGATTTTGCAGCGTTGAGGTGAGCTTTTGATCAACTACCTCTCTTACCTTCTCAAGCTTTGTATCCATAAGCTCTTGCATTTTTGCCATGTTATCCGTAACACGACGATCCAACTCTTGGGAGCTTCTTATAAGCTCTGCAGATGATGTTTGACTTTGCTCTTGCAGCGTCTTTACTTGCGAAAGCTTAGAGGAAAGTGTGACAAGGCTCACGATAAGTAGAATGGCGACTACAGCCAAAACTAACAGCACAAGTAAATCCACAAGACTCCCCTAACTCATAGCAGAACAAACAAACGCAAACACAGCAAACGCAATCTGAGTGTTAACCAAAAATTCCGTAGATTACTTCTGCAATGCTATTGGTAATGCTCTCTACGAAATTCACAAATGGATTATCGGAATCAACGTCTTTATCTCCATAAGGATTAGTGAAGTAATCCCAGAACTCTTCCCAATAGTTTTGCTGACGATAATACCTATAGGAATCACCATCATCTTCAGTACGATCCTGCTTATCATCAGTATCGTTGTTTGTTTCGTTCTTGCTGTTCTTTTCTTTCTCTTTCATAGAAGAAAGCGTCTCATCAGAACCAAGCGTGACGTTGATAGTAAGGCGGTCTTCTCCACGCATGATTTCTACAGGAACGGTCTCTCCAATCTTGTGAGAGCGAACGGCAATAATAGCTGCATCAGCAGAAACTACGCGCTCTCCACCAATAGAGACAATAACATCACCCTTTTTAATACCAGCACCCTCTGCAGGACTATCATCAAGAAGGCCTGCTACATACGCACCGTAATCTACCGAGAGATCATTGCGCTTTGCAACTCGAGGAGTAACGGTCTGCATAGAAAGACCAATATAGGCATGCTTAACTTGCTGGCCAGAAAGAATCTGATTTGCAATATCAATGGCATAGTTAGAAGGAATTGCAAAACCAATACCCGCAAATGACTTGGTATCTGACGAGAACAACGTACAAATACCCACAAGCTGACCATTAGAGTCAACCAGAGCACCGCCAGAATTACCTGGGTTAATAGCTGCATCAACCTGGATGAGGTTTGCATAAATAGTGGTTTCTCCACCCTCGGTCTCAAGCATATCTCCACGAGAAAGAGCAGACACGATACCTGCAGAAACAGAGTGATCAAGGCCAAATGGGCTACCAACACTCATAACCCAACTACCAGGAGCTAAGTTATCGGAATTACCAATCTCAATTGGGGTTAGGCTATCTCCCTTAAGGTCAGCATGAAGAACAGCAAGGTCAGAGGTTGGATCTGTACCAACAACAGTACACTCATACTCTTTATCATTAACGGAGATAGAGAACGTATCCATACCCTCAATAACGTGGTAATTAGTAAGAATGTCTCCATTTGTGTTCAATACAACGCCAGAACCGGTTGAGCCTGATGAATCACTGGTAGCCTTAACGGACACAACCGAAGGCAAAACCTTAGAAGCTACCGTTTCTGCCGTCTTAGTATCAGTTGGTTCTGCAGCAGGACGAGACGTCGCTGCTTGAGAAATAGTTGCCTGACCAGATACTACAGGAAGCTTAGAAATTCCCTCTCCCAAAGCAATGGTAGGAACACAAGCAACGGCAAAAGCAATTGCACAAGCTGTTCTTTTTACACTTGAGCTTTTGAACATAGACATAAATCCAGTCTGCTTAACTGGCGAGAAACGCTTATAAACAGCGGAATCTGTGGTTAAACCATGTGCTTGGTTCTCCATAGACATCCTCCTTAACATCACTTTGATGCAAACAACTAACGCAAATAATTCTGCGCTAAACATCAATTTTTCAATATGTGTATTCTACCCGTTATACCGGACAAAAATTCGTTTCTCATTATGAGAAAGACGCGCGGGAGTCCTGCTCGTAAGTAAGAAGTTTCAGATCCCATTAAATGCAGTTTGTACCTGCGATTATGCTCTAAACAGATAGCCTACACCACGTACCGTCTCAAGATGAGCGGCTGCTTGAGGACCAATCTTTGAGCGAACACGCCTGACGTGAACGTCAACTGTTCTGGTACCGCCGCAGTATTCAAAGCCCCAAACGCGCTGCAAAAGAGCCTCACGTGAGTATGCACGAGACGGATGTGTTGCCAAGAATGACAGCAGCAGATACTCCATATACGTAAGATCAACAGGAGATTCATCAATATAAACCTGATACGTTGCCAGGTTAATCTTTATATTGTCAACAATAACCAAATCTCTAGAAGTGCTCTCGGTACCTGGCCACAAAAGCAGCGAGCACCTAAGGCTAAACTCCTGGATAGTTGCAGTAGACAAAATAAAATCACTCTTACCCTGAACAGGCAGAACAAACTTAGAAAGATTATCAAGGTCAGCAACAAACAGGCGAGCAATTCCACCATTTTGCGCAGAATAATTCTCAACCGTACTGATGACATCCTGGGAAAGGTCTTTTTGATCAAGAATGATAAGGTCAAACGTGTGACCAGAAGCTGCAGCCTGCGAGAAAGAAGCAGCGTTTGCAAGAGCAATAGACACATCAATGACATGCGAAAGTTCACGCATACGTTCATGTAAGCGTGTCGTTGCAGATACAAGAAGAATATTCTTGTGATGCATCGATTCCCCCTAGGATAAGCTTAATCTTATAAAGCATACCACAAGCTGCGAATAAAGAGCAGATATACCTCATTATCTGCAATTAGGGCGAGAAGATCTTCTCGCCCTAAAATACTTTTTACGTTTGCGTATTAATTCTAAAAAGTATGGGTTTTACGCAATAGCGCCAATGAACTCAGCTGTTCGAGGGTTTTGTGGATTGTTGAAAATGACATCAGGAGTACCTTGCTCAACTACCACTCCCCCTTCCATAAAGACCACGCGATCTGCCACATCTTTTGCAAAACCCATCTCGTGCGTTACCACAATCATGGTCATGCCAGAGTTCTTTGCCAAGTCACGCATAACATCCAAAACACCACGGACAAGCTCGGGGTCAAGCGCGGATGTAGGCTCGTCAAAAAGAAGCACGTTTGGGTGCATTGCCACAGCGCGCGCAATAGCAACTCGCTGCTGCTGACCACCGGAAAGCGCACCAGGCTTGAAGTCTGCTCTATCGGCAAGGCCAACAGCCTCCAGCTGCTTTAGCGCCTCTGCCTCTGCCTCCTCTTTTGACTTTCCTAGGACCTTAATCTGACCAATCATTACGTTCTCTTTGACCGTTAAATGACCAAACAGATTGAACTGCTGGAAAACCATTCCCACATCTCTACGAAGCGCATTGACCTCTGCCTCGTTTGTGCCCGTAATCTCTTGATCTTCAATAAGAATATGGCCTGCAGAAGGAGTCTCCAGTAGATTGATGCAACGGAGCATAGTGGATTTACCGGAGCCCGAAGGACCAAGCACAACCACAACTTCACCTGGCCAAACAGTCAGGTTAACGTCATTTAAGACATGCGTTGATCCAAACGACTTATTGAGGTGCTCAATACGAACAATAGGATGTTCACCTGCCTCAAAAGTATGGTTAGTAAGGGGCTTATCGCGCTCAAATGCCTCTTGTGCAGCAACTTCAGCATCCAAGGCAAGTTGTTCTGTGTTCGACTTCTTTTTGAAAGAAAAGAAAGACATTAGTTTTCCTCCTTGGAAAGAGCTTGAGTCTTACTATCTGCGACGCTTGCTGTTTTACCTGTTTCTGACTGCTCCATGCGTTTCTCGATAGTGCCAACCACCTTAATGAGTGGCAAGGTAATTGCCAAATAGAATAGGGCAGCCGTCATATATGGCGTCATGTTTCCCGTTGAGGTGGTGAGGTTTTTAGCAAACATCATCAGCTCCATAACACCTACAGAAGAAAGCAGCGAGGTATCTTTGTAGGAAGTAATGAAGTCGCTGGTAAGAGGTGGAATAACACGGCGGATAGTTTGAGGAATGATGATAAACGTCATGGTCTGGAAACGATTCATACCAAGAGAGCTTGCTGCCTCATACTGACCCTGCGGAATTGATTGAATGCCCGCGCGGAAAATCTCAGAAAGATACGCAGAAGAGTTAATAGCAACCACAATAAAGCCAAGCAAATTGGTGTCCAGATTGATATTTAACATAGGAAGACCAAAGAACAGAATATAAATCTGCAGGAAGAATGGGGTTCCACGCAACAAATTGATGTATACCACCGCAAGTGCACGCAGGAGCGGATTCTTAGAAATCTTCAGCAGCGCAAAGCCCATTCCCAGCACAATAGCTACAGGATAAGCACAAATTACAATTGCAAGGCAAACCAGCCATCCAGGAAAGAGCATTACCACTGAAGAAACAATCAGTTGAGGCTTTAAGAACATCCCCAAAAAGTGGTTGGAATTCCACGCTTCAACCCAAGGCTGAGCATCAAGCCAATTCACCAGAGCCTGAACAGGTGTGTTAGGAATAATGGTGATTTCAGGAGAAGAAGCAAGCTTTTGAGTTCCCTGCTCAGTGGTATATGTTCCCTCAACAGTGTACGAACCGCCGTCAGCAGGAAACTTTATGCCGGAAATCTCTACACGAATCAGCTTTTGAGCATCCACCGGCGTTGCAAAAGAAATCACAACCTGCGTTCCCTGGACGCTTGCAGCTGCCTCGATCTTCTCGCGCGTAAGACCTGAAAGAACGGTCACCTTAGTAGTTGCGCTCTGCAGATCGGAGCCCTCAGGAAGCTGCAAAGTAAGCTGAGAGACCTGCTCGTCCTCAACTGTTCCCTCCCAGGTCAAACGGGTCTCTTTGCCACCGATAACGCCATTGCCTTCTGTCTGATTTGACTTAGCTGTTGCCTTATTTGTGGTGAGAGCAAACGCACTCTGAACAGAAAACACGCTCAGAGACATAAAGAACAGCCCACTCAAAAGAAGCGTAGCGAGAAGAACTACAAGCAGTGAGGAGTACGCGCGATTATGCGAGAGCTTTGACTTAGCTGAATTATAAGCCGTACTCTGAGGCACAGATTCAGCTTTGAAACTCGCAGATGACATGCACAAGGACAGTTGCTGTCCTGACATAGTTTTGTGCAAAAGTGCAATCACGTGATACTCCTTTAGAGCTTAGTTGCGATAAATCCTGATGAAAACAGTGAGTGCTTGAAGCCAAATCTGACTTCAAGCACTTTTGCTGAGCTGGTAAAACTAGATGTTAGAGCCAAACCATTTGGTCTTGAGAGCAGTCATGGTTCCGTCCTTCTCCATGTCTGCAAGAACCTTGTTGATTGCCTCGGTCAGCGCAGGATTGTCCTTGGAAACTACAATGCCGTACTGCTCACCCGTTGGAATCTCTTTTTCAATAGTCAGATCAGAATATGAAGTGCTAATCAGATTGGAAGCAACAGGCAAGTCAATGACCATAGCATCGTACAAACCAGTCTGGACTCCTGCCATTGCTGCAGCAACATCGTCTACAGAAACAATAGTTGCCTTTGGAAGGTTCTCCTTGGCCCAATCCTCGCCGGAAGTACCTGTCTGAACAACAACCTTCTTAGAGGCGTCATTGAGCGTCTGCTCGGTCTCGGTGCTGCCAGACTTAACAACCAGGGACTGATTGGAGTCGAGGTAAGAAGTAGTGAAGTCTACCTCCTGAGAGCGCTCGTCAGTGATAGTAATACCTGCGATAGCAACGTCTGCTTTGCCACCCTGCTTAATAGTTGGAACAAGGGTGTCAAACTTCTGATTTGGCAGGTACGTAACCTCAAGATTGAGTCTTTTTGCAATCTCGGTAATAAGATCAACGTCAAAACCAACAGGAGTAGTTGAGTTGCCTTCAAAATACTCAAAAGGCTGGAAACCAAGCTCTGCAACAACAGTCAGATGGCCCTTAGTTACCAGCGTATAGCCGGACTCTGACTGTGCAGTGGTGCTCTGCTGAGCAGTCTCTTGTTTAGAGGGTGAGCAGGCCATAAGACCCATAAGCGCACATGCCATAGAAACAACTGCGGCGCCCTTTAGGGCAGCCTTCTTAGCTGTAGTTACAAATGAAGATTTCATATCTGCCTCTTCCTGAATAAATCTGAGCTGAAATTCATTGGAATGAATTATAGGAATCAAATATGAAAAATCTACTTATAATTTTCTTCGTATTTCTCGTTTTTATTGCATAAAAATGGTGAGAAGCTATATTTCTTTGTATAAATGACTATTCTTTAGTCATTCTATCCAATAAAGCCCAGGTAAAAGTAATTTTTTCAGTTCATAAAACGGTAACAATTCGAGTAAGAAGACTACATTCTTTGCGTGAAACAAGGGTTTCTCGTCAAAAAACCCTGCTCTGAAAAATCAGAACAGGGTTCAAAGGTACCTAATAAACGCAAGCAGAATGGTTGCTTAGCAACCAGCGTAATACTTTTGCGTATCCCAGTCAGTAACTGCCAGGCAATACTCACGCCACTCCTCTGCCTTGCGCTCGCACAGGTACGAGAAGATGTGCTCACCAAGAACATCTTTAAGAAGCTCTGACTGCTTGAAGCGCTCAAGTGCCTCTCCAAGATTAATTGGAAGCTTCTCGCCATAATCGGCAGGATTTCCGCCTACAAACTCCTCAGGAAGCAAGAGGCCTTCTTCAATACCCTTGAGGCCAGCCATAAGCGTTACAGCATTTGCCAAATAAGGGTTTGCAGTTGGATCAGGAATACGCAGCTCAGCACGGGTGGCAACATGCTTTCCTGGCTTATGCGTAGGAATACGAACCATAGCAGAACGGTTTTTACGACCCCAGGTTGCATAGGCAGGAATAGCATCACGATCAAAACGCTTATAGGAATTAACCGTTGGGTTAGTAATAAGCATGTACTCGGGAGCGTACTTAATAAGACCTGCAATGTAGTGTTGAGCAAGCTCAGAAAGGTGGGCCTCGCTCTCAGTCTTTGGAGCCCAGAACAGAGACTCGCCATCGTGGTCAAGAAGCGACTGATTCAAAAGCATGGCTGAGCCAGGAACTCCCTGAAGAGGCTTTGGCATAAACGAAGCAAACACACCGTGAAGTGTTGCAATATGCCTGATAACCAGACGAGCAGTAACAATGTTATCCGCGCAAGTTAGTGCTTCTGCATAACGGAGCTCAACGCCGTTTTGAGCAGGGCCAGCTGCATGGAAAGAATACTGAACAGGAATAGAAAGATTCTCAAGTGCACGAGACGTGGAGTATCGAAGGCTATGGCTGAGGTCAGCAGAATTCAAATCAAGGTATCCAGCCTGATCAATAGGCTTTGGCTCAGTCCCGCTCACAAAATAAAAATACTCAAGCTTAGGGCCAACATTTGCGACATAGCCAAGGTCTTCTGCCTTGATAAAAGCATTTCTCAGTACAAGGCGTGGATCGCCTGTAAAAGCCTCACGTCGAGGAGTCTGAATATCGCAGAATACGTTTGCAACTACACCGTCATCTGTCTTCCATGGAAGAATCTGGAACGTATCTGCGTCAGGGAATGCGAGAAGATCGGACTGCTCCTGGGAAGCAAAGCCGTCAACGTTGGAGCCGTCAAAACCAATGCCCTCAACAAAAGCCTCTTCTAGCTCCTCGGGGGAAATGGAGAGAGCCTTTAATCCGCCGAGTACATCGGTAAAACAAAGACGCAGGTAGCGGACGTCTCGTTCCTCTACCGTGCGAAGAATATAGTCAATTTTCTTATCCGTACTCATACGGTCCTCCCGGGTCAGAAAACTGGAATCGTAACTACCATGACACATTCTTGTTACGGCTATGTTTCCACTTCCCTGAAACCGGGTGAATGGCAAAAATTGTTAATGAAATTGTGACAATTATCCTATTGAGCGTCAAAAGCCTTATCGACGTCAGAAATCATTTTCTGAGCAACACCACAATGTCCATCTCCGCCGTGATGAGTGCCACAGCTGCTAGATGAAGAGCAACCAGAACAAGAGCCCTTTTTTGCACTCTTAAGTTGAGAACGCACGCAAAGAGCGACTAGAGCAGCGACAATAAGGACAACCAAAATATCAATAGGACTCATACAGACACTCCTCAATTTGTTAACTAAGGCATACTATACCCTCATTGCTTGCATGCATGCGCTGAATTATAAATTATTTGCAGAATCTAAATTCTTACCAAAACAATTGAGAACTGCCATCTAAGTCAAAGTGAACTGCCTCCCATTTCTTGGACATAAGCAATGGGAGGCAGTTCATATGCGGGTGATTATGATTCTGCAGCGTGTTAGCGTCGG
>CAJZJP010000020.1:0-11657 GCA_916050095.1 uncultured Atopobium sp. | reverse complement strand
CACCTCTTTGAAGACTCTACTGCTTCCCGCATCATTAAGCTGGTAGAGAGCTCAAACCAAAACAAGTCCAAGAGCGAGAGTTTTATTCGTCGTTTTTCTCGCGTGTATACTCCAGCAGTTGTTTACAGTGCCATTGCGCTGGCGTTTTTGCCACCACTGCTTTCGGGGGACTTTGTAGCTAACGCTTCTACCTGGGCTGTAAGGGCGCTTACCTTCCTTATTGCATCTTGTCCGTGTGCGCTGGTAGTTTCCGTGCCACTGGCCTTCTTTGGCGGTATTGGCGCTGCTTCGAAGGAGGGCATCCTGATCAAAGGCTCTGCGTACATTGATATGCTTTCTACCCTTGATACCGTTGCCTTTGACAAGACCGGTACGTTGACCGAGGGTGTCTTTGAGGTTCTGGCTGTTCATCCTCAGGCCATTAGCGAGAAGGACCTTCTGCACCTAGCTTCTCACGTTGAGATGCACTCCACGCATCCCATTGCTGCAGCTCTTCGTGCTGCTTATCCAAGCGAGGACGATGACTGTGTTATCACGGACATCAAAGAAATTGCTGGTCAGGGCATTTGCGCTAACGTGAATGGTAAGAGCGTTGCTGTTGGCAACTGCACACTTATGGAGAGCGTAGGAGCTTCTTGGAAAGCGTGCGAGAACCACGGAACCATCATTCACGTGGCTGTTGATGGGACCTACATGGGCCACATTGTTATTTCTGACCGCGAACGAGCTGATGCTCCAGCAGCAATCGCTTCCCTCAAAGACGTTGGCGTTTCTAAGGTTGTTATGCTCACGGGCGATAAACGCGACGTTGCAGAAGAGATTGCTGCTCAGATGGGCATTACTGAGGTTCGTGCTGAACTGCTTCCACAGGATAAGGTTTCTGCCGTTGAAGGTCTTCTCGCCCAAAAGACAGCTGGTAAGTCCCTTGCTTTTGTCGGTGACGGCATCAATGATGCACCCGTTCTTGCACGCGCTGATGTAGGCGTTGCTATGGGCGTTTTGGGGTCTGATGCTGCTATTGAGGCCGCCGACGTAGTTCTTATGGACGACAAGCTTTCTAAGCTCTCAAAGGCCGTAAAGATTGCTCGTCATACCTTGGGTATTGCAAAGCAAAATATTGTGTTTGCTATTGGAGTTAAGGTTGCTGTTTTGATTCTTGCAGCCTTTGGTTTGGCTCCCATGTGGCTAGCGGTCTTTGGAGACATAGGCGTTATGGTGCTTGCAGTTCTTAATTCCACTAGAGCTTTGAATATAAAGTCGATCAAGTAAAAGAGTCAGGGCTGCTGGCCTAAAAAAGAGCGCTCGCAAAGGAGCGCTCCTACAAAGGTTGTTTTCACAAACGGCTGTTTCTACACAGAGCCAATTACAAATTACTGAGCCTTCTTACGAAGTCTACGAGCACGGTTTGCAAGATTGCGGACCGTGCTTTCCATTCCATGAGGAACGTAGGCCAGCGATTCTAAGTCTTCTGGAAGGTAGTCAACAAGACTGACAGGCTCTGTGGGTGTGAAATCTGCTGGTACAGGACCTGGAGCAATCAGGTAGGCATGAACCTTAGCGCCCTGGGCGCCAAGTTTTTGTTCGTACTCACTAGGAACATCGTGAGGAAAATCGGTCTGTGCATCTCGCGTTTTCCAAATAAAGTTGTAACCAGCAACTTCAACTTGCTCAAGAGAAAAATCAAAAAGTGGCTGACTGTCCGTTTTAAGACGAACAACACCCTCTTTAGCCAAAACATTTCTATACTGCATAAGACGCTCAGCATCAGTGAGGCGCATCTTTGCCTGTCTGATTCGAGGAAATGGTGCAGGGAAGTTGAGGTAAATAACAGAGACTTCTTCTGGCGAGAAGTACTCATCTATCTTCATGCCGGTACCAGGAACTACGATGGCGTTAGGCACTCCAGCTTCATAAATTGTTTTAGCAGCATATGAAATACAGATAGGCTCTGTATCAATGGCTACAAAAAGCACGTTAGGATTTGCCTTAGCTTGAGCAGCAGTAAAAGATCCCTTGCCGCAGCCAAGGTCTACACGGACCTCAGAGAAGGGGACATGCCCCTCAGCAGTAATTGGCGCACACACAGAAGCCCACGTACCTCTCAAAGCCTCTGGATGAGGCTCAATAACGCTGGAATACGCCTCTAAGCGCTCTTCCAGAACAAAGTTTTTAGGCAAACGTGCATGTAGTGCGCGCAAAGTAACTCCTCAAAAGCAGGCAAAATCAGCGTTTCTTTACAGAAGCTGATCAAGCGTTTCTCCGTACGAAGGTAGGAATTCTGTCATAAAATCGCGCACTTCTGGAAGAGAATCTGCTAAATCTTCAACAACTCCACGAGTTGAGGCTTCAGCGGTAATAAATTCTGAGTTTCCAGACTGAGCCTCCTCAATACACTTAATGAGTGCTGCAATCTTATCTGCAGCTTTAATAAGCTTTCTGAGATAAGCTTCACTCTCTGAAGCCTCAGCGCTGTGAGTAAGCACCTGAGCATAGGCATCTTGCAGGTCTTCTGGCAGTGTGGAGAGAATGGTTTTCTCGGCACGTGCTTCTACCTGATGATACGCATCTCTAATCTCTGAATTAGCATACTTTACAGGCGTGGGCATGTCTCCGGTGATAATCTCTGATGCATCGTGATACATACCAATAAGCGCTGCACGATCTGCGTCAAGATTTCTGTGATAGCGCACATTTGCAATAGTTGCTAAACAGTGAGAAATAACAGCCACGTCAAGGGCGTGTTCAGCAAGACTTTCTGAGCGAGAATTGCGCATAAGCGACCAGCGCTCAATGTAGCGCATGCGAGAAATAAGTGCAAAAAAGCTGTACTGCGACGAAGAATTCTGAGACATTGCCCCTCCTTAATTTGTTTTCTCAACCTTACCACGGATACCGGACAAAAACTGTTTTGACACAACTATGCAATGTAGTCATAGCAAATATGAAGTAATCAAATACTTTAGATGTTTATATGAAATTATTGATATCTGAACATCCGTTCATGGGTATTTTTGCTCCGCTTACCGGCAACCATGGCTAACTTATTCCAAAGGAGTTAACCCGGGCTTACTATGCAAGTAAACCTTGTCCGTTTAAAAGAAGTGAGCGGACAACAAAGGAAGGATGGGAAACATGAGTAAGTATGCTTTTGTAGGCGGCAAGCTCGTTGACGGTACTGGCGCTGCACCAGTTGAGGACTCCCTTGTCCTTATCGATGACGACAAGATTACCTATGCTGGTCCTCGCAAAGAGGTCCCAGAGGGATATGAGGTACGTGACGCATCTGGCCATACCGTAATGCCTGGTCTTGTTGATACACACCTGCACTTCTCCGGCAACCTGACCGACAACGATAACGACTGGGTTATCGAGTCCGTTGCTCAGAAGCAGGCATGCGCAGTCAAGCAGGCTTATGACGCTCTTACCCACGGCCTCACCACTGTTGTTGAGATTGGCCGCAATGGTATTGCTATCCGCGACCTCGTGAACATGGGCATTATGCAGGGTCCTCGTATCTTCGCTACCGGACTTGGACTTTGCCGCGTTGCTGGTCATGGTGACTCTCACCACCTGCCACTGCAGATCTCCAAGGACGGACACCCTTGGGGCGACCAGGTAGACGGTCCATGGGAGCTTCGTAAGGCAATCCGCCGTCGTCTTCGTGAAGAGCCTGACGGCATCAAGATCTGGGCAACCGGTGGCGGCATTTGGCGCTGGGACTCCGACCGTCTGCAGCTCTTCTGCACCGAGGAGATCAAGGCAATTGCTGATGAGTGCGCACTGGTAGGCATTCCTCTGTATGCTCACTCCTACAATAACTTTGACGCTGCATATGACTGCGTCCGCTTTGGTTGCAAGCAGCTCATTCACGGCTTTGAGCTTGACGAGCGCACCATGAAGCTTATGGCTGAGCAGGGAACATACTTCACCCCAACCATCGGCTTCCTGCCAACTTGGTACGGAACTTATCCACCAGACTGGACTCCAGAGCTTGACGCATTCCCAGGCGAGACTGTTGTCGAGAAGGGCCTTGCACGCACCTACGCTAACCTGCGTAAGGCTTATGATATGGGCATCACCATTACCATCGGCTCCGACTCCTTCAGCTTTGTCACTCCTTACGGCTACGTCACCATCGACGAGATGTATGACTTTGTCGAGAAGGTTGGCATCTCCATCCTTGATACTATTGCAGCTGCTACCTACAACGGCGCAAAGATGCTGGGCAAGGAGAACGAGTTTGGTGCTGTCAAGGAAGGCCTCTCCGCTGATATCCTCGTAGTCAAGGGCGATGTTGCTAACAACATCCGCGACCTCACGCCTGAGAACATGGACGTCATCATGAAGGAAGGCAAGATTATTGATCGCGGTAGCTTCTAAGCTTCCAGCTCGATAATTTGTAACGCGAAGGTTGGGCCCTGACTCACTTAAGCGTCAGGGCCCACTTTTACAGTCAAGAAGTTTATTCTTTGATATAAAAGTTTGACATTTGATAGGAGCTCACTATGTCTGAACCAAAGCAGGTGAAAATTGTGCTGCTTACCGGCTATTTAGGCGCAGGTAAGACCACTATTTTGAACCACATTCTCTCTAACACTGAAGGTATTCACGCAGCAGTTATCGTCAATGATATTGGCGAGATTAACGTTGATGCTGGTCTTATTAAAGACGGCGGCTACGCTAAAGAAGGCGACGTTATTCCTCTAACTAACGGTTGCCTCTGCTGCACCCTTTCTAATGACTTGGCACTTCAGTTGGGTGATTTGGCCGATACCGAGGAGTTTGACTACATCATTATTGAGGCTTCAGGTATCTGTGAGCCAATCCCTATTACCTATAACATTTCTGCATTCTGCAATCAGAGCCAGCATGCAACTAACCACTCTCACCTCAACCTTGATAACATCGTCGCAGTTGTTGACTGTGCTCGCATGTTTGAGGAGTTCCACAACGGCGCCGATCTTCTCGACCCAGATATTGAAGAGGATGACATCGAGAACCTGCTTATTCAGCAGATTGAGTTCTGCTC
Source organism: uncultured Atopobium sp. (assembly GCA_916050095.1). Lineage (GTDB taxonomy): Bacteria > Actinomycetota > Coriobacteriia > Coriobacteriales > Atopobiaceae > Lancefieldella. Next base: position 6,628 of record CAJZJP010000020.1, on the reverse strand, counting down.
TACGCTGGTACTCAACAAGACCGATCTGGTTACTCCAGAGCAGCTCCACGAGCTCAAGGCGCTTGTTCGTGGCCTGCAGAAAGACGCCGTTATTGTTGAGGCGGTCAACGGTGACATTCCAATGAGCGAGCTTATCAATACGGGCCGTTTTGACTTTGACAAAGCTTACGCCTCCGCTGCCTGGATGGATGCAATGGAGCATCCTGAGGAGCACGAGGACCCAGAGGTTTTGGAGTACGAGATTACTACCTTTGTGTATCGCCGCCGTCAGCCATTTGACCTGGACAAACTTAACCAGTTTGTGGCTAGCTGGCCCAAGAATATCATCCGCGTCAAGGGTAGCATCTGGATTTCGCAAGACCCCGAGATGAGTTACGTATTTGAGCAGGCTGGCAAGCAGGTTCAGTTCTATGAGAACGGCATGTTCTATGCGTCGCTTCCAGAGGATGAGCGAGAAACCCTTCTTGACGAGAAACCCGAGCTACGCGCAGAATGGGATGATGAACTGGGCGATCGTCAAACTAAGCTGTGCTTCATTGGCCGTCATATGAACCATGAAGAAATTGAAGCCGGTCTGGATGCATGCCTTACTGAGTATGTTCCTGGCGAGTTTGACTACTAGCGTTTTCAGCGCCAAGAGCTCCGGCGCTTGAGACGAGGGACCCAGTTTATCCGGGTCCCTTTTTTAGGTTAGAGGTGCCTAATGACCAAGATTGAGCAGCTTAAAGACTGGATTCAGTCGTCAGATAACATTGTTTTCTTTGGTGGCGCAGGCGTGTCAACGGAAAGCGGTATTCCTGATTTTAGGGGTACTAACGGTCTGTATCGCCAGGGCGGCATCAAGGTAGAAAACATGACCATTGGCCTGGGCCAAGACGGCTATGACATGGGAAAAGAAGCCTACGACCTGGGAAATGGAGTAACGGTTGACCCCGATAACGAGGAGTCTTTTGCCTACAGTAAGGCGCCAGATTTTACGCTTGAAGAGATCTTCTCGCTCGATGTGTTTTTTGATTACCCCGCAGCGTATTACACGTATTTTAGAAACTCTCATCATTTGGGGGAGGCTCAGCCAAACATTGCTCACAAGTGGCTGGCAGACTTGGAAGCTGCGGGAAAGTTGCGCGCGGTGGTGACGCAAAACATCGACGGACTGCATCAAGCTGCTGGTAGCAAGCGTGTGTTTGAGCTCCATGGCAACGAGACGCGTTTTTATTGTCCCGAGTGCGGCCACACCTACACGCTTGATCAGATTGAAGAGCAGTCGTCTGTGGTGCCGCTCTGTCAATGCGGCGCAGTTATTAGGCCTGATATCGTCTTTTACGGAGAGGGCCTTGATATGGACACGGTTTACGGCGCGCTGAATGCTATCTCACAAGCGGAGGTTCTTGTAGTTGCAGGAAGTTCGCTGGTAGTGCAGCCTGCCGCTGGTCTTCTCGACTACTACGAGGGCAACAAAATGGTCATTATCAACGACCAACCTACGCCGTACGATGGTCGCGCCAATCTGGTGATCAGAGACAGAATAGGAGCCGTCATAGAACAGCTCCTGTAGAAAAACGCCTACCCGCGAAAGTGCAGGTAGGCGTTATCATTTCAATCAATGGCGAGAAATCCGACGCGCGAGAAACCCGACGAGCGAGAAAGTTGCGCAGTGGAAGCTCGCATAAGGCGCGACGCGCGAGAAACCCGTGTTAGTTGGCGTTTTCCTCGGCGAGCGTCTGAAGCGTTGCCATGAGAGATGGAACAACCTGCTTCTTACGACTGACAACACCTGGAAGAACAGCAATGTTGCCGTCAACCTTTACGTTAAAGGCGCGCTCGATGACGTTGGCAGCATTTGCGCCGTAGAAGAGCATCTCGGTGACCTGGCTCTTAACGTCGGTGAACATGTAGAAGACCATTGGAAGCTCTTCGGACTTAGCAGCTGTCTCCAAGAATGGTCCAACAAGTTCCTCGGCAGCCTTGCGACTGGACTCGGTCATGAAGGAGCCCTGGCCAACGCCAAACTTTACGCCGCCACGGCTGAATACCTTGTAGTCACCGTGGAAGACTTCCTCTGCTGTACGACCAGTGAGGTCAGCACCAGCGTCAAACATCTGCTCAGAGTAAGCGTCAATGTCTTCTCCGCAAATCTCTGCAAGCTTCTTACCAGCAACAATATCGCGCTCAGTGCAGGTAGGGGAGCGGAATGCAAGGGTGTCGGAAAGAATTGCAGAGAGCATGAGACCAGCAATATTCTTTGGAATATCAATGCCGTACTCGTGGTAGAGGCCATAGATGATGGTGCAGGTGCAGCCAACAGGGACGTTTCTAAAGGTAATTGGGTTGGAAGTCTCAATGGAGCCGATGCGGTGGTGATCAACAATCTCCATAATCTCTGCCTGCTCAAGACCATCAACTGCCTGAGTGCGCTCGTTGTGGTCAACAAGAATGACGTGTTTCTTGCGAGGATTCAAAAGACCAGGACCGCTGATAAGACCAGCTAAAGTTCCGTTCTCGTTGATAACAGGGAAGAAGCGGTGCCTTGAGTTGGTCATTTCCTTACGAGCATCATCAATTGCGGTGTTGACGCTGAACTTAAGGATGTCGTCAGTGAGCATCTTCTCACGTACAGGCATAGACATGATAAGCAGGCGAGCTACCTCAAAGGTATCGCGAGGAGTACTGATAATAGCGCAATCACGCTTTTTAGCCAGGTCAATAACGTCCTGAGCAATTGGAGCATCACAAGAGACAATAAGGCAGGAAGCGCCGTGCTCAACTGCGATAGTCTGGTTCTCATGGTTGCCAGCAACAACAATGATATCGCCAGCATCAACAATCTCTGAAAGGGCGGAAGCGCTGGTACCAACGCGAATATTGCCCTGCTTAACAACGCCCTGAGGATCACCAAGAACCATGGTGCCGCCAAGCGTAGAAACGATATTTTCATAGCTTGTCTTAGCCTTAGAGAGCAGGTTTGGCTCGGAAAGGCTCATGTTTGCATTTGCAATATCTTTAACGGCAATCAGGCCGGTAAGCTCTTCTTCCTCATCAGTAACGCAGAGTGTATCAAGCTTAACGTCCTGCATAAGCTGCCAAGCAGCATAGAGGCTCATTCCAGCATCAACTTTTGGCTGAGCCTGAATCTCTGCATCTTTAATCTGAGGAGTAACCGTAGTAATAAGCTGCGGCTCTTCAAAGCCAAAGTGATTTAGGACAAACGCAGTCTCACGGTTGAGTGAGCCAGCGCGACGAGCTTCATAGATAGGGTTATCAATCTGATTTTTGAGATACGCATAAGAAATTGCAGCACAAATGCTGTCTGTATCTGGGTTCAAATGGCCAATGATATTTACTTTACGAATTGCTTCTGCCATCTTCGCCTCCCTGGTAATGTCGATGATGTAACTTTCTAATTAGAACACATTTTAGTAAGCACATTTTGTTTCTTTTTTAATACCACCTTGTAGTGTACCCCTCTCTCTTTTTACTTAGAACAGAAAATCGCAGAAAAACAGCGGGCGTACCTGTGAATCTGGTAAATGTGTATAGGACAAATGACAATTCAAAAGTTGAAGGAAATTAGTACAATGAAATAGTTAACAAATCGATTGAATTGGAATACCTAGTGAGTTCTCCTACGCGTTTTTCTGCTAAAAAAAGAAACGCTCGTCATATGGTTAAAGCAGCGCACGTCCCTGAGCCTTCATCTGAGGCAAGGGAAGTTGCACCTGTAGAAGCGCCTCAGGCTCCCGTAGAGAAGGCTGATACTACGGCAAGTCCAGTGGTCTCTCTGCAGACCGCTTCTGAGCAGCTTTCGTCTGCTTTTACGTCGTTTGCGCAGCGTAAGCCTGCAGAAAAATCTGCTGCACAGCCTGCAGAAAAGTCCGCTACACAGCCTGCAGAAAAACCTGCAGAAAACATGCGGTCTAAAGTTGCGCCAGAGAAAAAGAAGCGGCAGAAAACGCCTTTATCTGCACGCAAAAGCATTCGTGTGGAGAAGCGTCCTCGCAATCAAGCAGATCCAGAACCAGAGCAACGTCATTCTCGCCCGGTGAGTGCGGGCAGAAGAAGGCTCGAGCTGGTAAGCGTTGTTGCAATTTTGGTGCTTGCGGCGCTCTCGATTGTTCTGGTTAACCGACCAAGTCAAAAAACGCTGGTATTCGGCGACAATCAGGTGACGTATACCGGCACTACCATTCAGGGAAAGATGAATGGTCAAGGCAAGATGACTTTTGAGAATGGCGATACCTACGAGGGAGAATTTGTCGATGGGTATTTCCAGGGTACGGGAACGTACACCTCAAAAGATGGCTGGACGTACGAAGGTCAGTTTGTAAAAGGCCAGGCAGACGGACAGGGAAAGCTCACTACGCAAGACAACATTGTGTACGAAGGAACTTTTAAGCAAGGGATTTATCAAAGTGCGAATTAAATGGTTTTCGCTTGTACGTATAACAGGACTTGTTTTAGTCCTCATATATCACTTTTTTAAGGACGCGCTTCCAGGTGGCTTCATTGGTGTCGACGTATTCTTTACGTTCTCGGGCTATCTCATCACGGCTCTCTTGATTGACGAGTTTGCTCGCTTTAGATCCATCGACGTCATTGGATTCCTGCGCAGGCGTTTCTACAGAATTGTGCCGCCGCTTGTGTTTATGGTGCTTGTGTGCACGCCGTTTCTTCTGCTTGTGCGCACCGAGTTCATTTCCGGTATTAAGTATCAGATTGCCGCAGCCCTTGGCTTTGTAACTAACTACTTTGAGATAGTTCTGGGCAACAGCTACGAGAACCAATTTGCTCCTCATGTGTATCTGCACACCTGGAGTCTTGCCGTTGAAATGCACTTTTATGTGCTCTGGGGTTTGTGCGCCTGGCTGCTTGCTTGCATGAGCAAAACAATTAGAAGCTATAAGGTAAAGATTGCTGGAGCTTCCCTGGTGCTGTTGGTTGCTACTTACTTGGCGATGGCCACCGGCGCCCAAAACTCCACGAATCTTTCTATCCAGTATTTCTCGACGCAAACGCACGTGTTCCCCTTCTTTATCGGTGCGCTTTTATCGTGTGTTGCAGGAATTGCTCAGACAGGCGAGCTCTTTGACCAGCTCGAGCAGAAGCTTTCTACTCAGCTAACGCTTGTGGGCCTTGTGGCAAGCTGCGGCGTTCTTGTCTTTTTGAGCGTCTTCATGCACTTCGAGGACCTCTTTACGTACACCTTTGGTTTCCTTTTTGCCTCGCTCGCAGCAGCCGCAATGATTTTCTTTGCTCGCATGTTGCATCAAAAAACCGAGGGTATCAACGAGCCTGGCATCGTTTCTTTTGTGGCAGATACCAGCTACGGCGTGTATCTGTTCCACTGGCCTTTGTACATTATTTTTGCCGAGAAGGTCGATCCAGTCCTGGCTGCACTCCTAACCCTGGTGCTTTCGTTTGTATTTGCAAGTTGCTCGTTCTATGTGCTTGAGCCAGCGTTGGCAGGGAAGTCTCCAGAGATCTTCTCGCGCATCAAGCTTGATGGTCAGAAGGTTTTACGAGGTACCGGCCTTGCGCTTATTCCTTTTGCTGCGGCCGTTGCCTTTATTGCGCTAACCGCTCCACAGCTTAGCGATTTCCAGAACGATCTGCTGCTCAATGCTTCGTTGCAGGAGCAGAGTGCCATGACCATGACTCGCAAGCATGCGGATACCTCGCAGGCAAGCAACTACAACGTCGTTGAGGGAGTCACCTACATTGGCGATTCTGTTTCGCTGCGCGCTCGTTCTTACCTGCAGGATGCGCTGCCCGATGCTCAAATTGACGCTTCTGTTAGTAGAAACGTGGCGATGGGCGTAGATTTGTTGCAGTCTGCGATCGATAACAACACCCTCTACCAGGACGTTGTTGTTGCCCTGGGCACCAACCCTGTTGGCGGCTCCGATGCGGTTGATAAGATTGTGGACATGCTGCCGCGCGGACATCGTCTGATTTTTGTCACTCCGTATGACGGTAGAAACTCCGATCCAAATGCTGGTGCAAATGCTATTCGCGCACACGAGCTTGAGCTCGCTCAACAGTACGACTTCATTACCATTGCGGATTGGGCACAGATTGCTCAGGATAATCCTGACATTTGGGCAGGTACTGACTACGTTCACTTTGGCTCTGATTCAGATTCCATTAATCGTGGTGGCACCCTCTACGCGCAGATGGTCAAAGATGCCGTAGATAAAGCAAACCAGGGCCACGTAAAACCATAAGCTCACTTAAACCACAAAGGGCCACGTCAAACAAAAAAGCCTACGTTAGCCCACAATTTTGTTGCCATTCTTCCTACTCGTTCGTAACGACGCGGTTGAATGGCAATTTACAGTGCGGTTGTGCTATATAGCTTGGAGATTTGGTGTCCCTTGCGATAAACCATCCGAAGACGGCTATCTAACGCGAGCCATGATCACATTTAATGGGTCAATTCATTATTATGTATAAATAATGACAAATATTCGTAATGATGAATAGCTATATATAAATAGTTTAACTACCTCTATTTTCGAGCCACTAGCTACACACCTATGTCGGATAATCTGCTAAATGCGAGGCAAAAAACACACCTAAGTCCAATAATCTGCAAGATATAGAGGTTTTGAGTGCAATGTATACGCCTTTT
>CAJZJP010000019.1:0-11658 GCA_916050095.1 uncultured Atopobium sp. | reverse complement strand
CCAAAGAGTTCCATTGAATCTTCTCTGACCACCATACGAGTTAAAACGGTAACGCCTGCTTCACCCGCTTGTGGAAGCGAAGCAGCTGTTGAAGCTGATATGCCAAGCTCGTATCCAACGCCATTAACGTCAAGAACAGCAACTGAAGGAGTAACGGATACAAGTGTGCCCGTAAGCTGGACAATCATAGTTGTATTCTTCCCTTTCCAAGCGAGGTGGTTCTTACAAGATTAGCGTGACAAACTGCAGCAGCTAAAGCGTCAGCCGCGTGATCTGGATGAGGCTGATGGTCCAAGCACAATATATTTTGAACCATATACATAACCTGCTGTTTATCAGCAGCTCCTGTACCAACAACAGCCTGCTTTATCTGCATTGGAGTATATTCTCCAACCGTAAGACCTGCTTTAGAACAAGCAACAATAGCAGCACCGCGAGCATGTGCAGTAGGAATAGCAGATTTAACGTTTTGTCCAAAGTAAATGCTCTCAATAGAAAGAGCTTCTGGTGAAAACTTATCTATAACCTCAACAATCTGGTTATAGATTCTTCCCAAGCGCATATCTATTGGTTCATCTGCGGTTGTAGTTATGCATCCATAGGCGCGTGCACGGCATTCAGAACCCCTTGTCTCTACAATTCCCCATCCAGTGTGAGCAAGACCAGGGTCTATTCCAAGAATTACCATTGCACCTCCTAATATAGAACGTTCGTTCTATATTATCACAGAGTATGCGCAAACGATGCAACTAATTTTCTGAGAAAGGGCCTCTCCACATTTTGGGGTCAACCATGCCAATTTGTGCATCAGATTCTTGTGCCAGCTCTTTTAAAAGCTCCAGCATATCCTTAAAACCCTCCTGAGCCTCCGCTGGATCAACTGACAACTCAGGCAGATGCATAGAAGCTCCTTGAATTTCTCGCAAAGAATTTCGTAAGGACTCTACCAGGTCAGATTCGGAAGCATTTGTATCTCTAATTCTGTCTTGCCAGACTGATGCGTGTGGAATTTGGGCATTTATAAGGCTCTTTGAAGACATTTCCAGAACCTCAGTGGTATTTCTGCGGTCTTTTTGGCGGGTGTGGAGCATAGAAATAATTGCTTTGACCTCGTCAACCTTTCCCATTTCTTCCACAATGGCAGAAATGCTCTTATTCCACTCAAGATAGCTGGTAAGCACGTAATCAACAAACTCAATGCGTTCTTGAGGCGTTGGCGCGGCATTTTCTAGCCCATCAGTTACAACCTCAGAGATATTCTCGAGAACTGCATGGTCAATAGCTGGTGAGAAGGTATTTCTTACCCTTGCAAGGTCAACAATATCTGCATGATACATATCACCAAGAGGCCACAGAGAATGCGCACTAGAAATTTCTGTTCCCTTGAGCGCAAGGATGGTCTTATCGGCAGTCTCAAGCGTTATGTAATTGTGCTGGTCAGCGTATGCATAGCCATATGCACTCACCAATTTTGTATCGGTCAATGTCGAGAAAACCGTGCTATCCACAGTAACTTTATTAACCCGAAGTCTTGCGGTAAGCAACTCCGCAGCGCTTGTTGCTCGAGAATCTTTGTTTGGAAGCAACAGTACGTGGACGCGCATAGGACCTAAAGCGTCTGAAGCAAGCGCAACGGTAACAAGAGAATTGAGCGAGCCATCAACTGCAATAAACACGCCGTCAAAGCCAGACTTTACCGTGTAGTCTCGCACTCCTGTAGCCAATACGCCCCAGGTAGTAAGCGCGCTGTTATAGACACCCGCAGTATCTTCTCTATCAAAGTTTTCGATAGTATCTTGGTCAACCTCGCAGACAACCATATCTTCTGAGAATGAGGCTGCTTGTTTGACCAAATCTCCTGAAGGAGACAAGAAGAAGCTTGAACCACAAAACACCTGGTTACCATAGGCGCCAACAGCGTTTGCAGCGATAAGCCAGCTATCAAACTCCTCAACATCTCCCAGATAGCGGCTTTCTGCCACCGCCATGCCCATGGCGGACGACGAATCATCAACAGCAAAGCCAAAATACGGCAAATAAATGACAGCATCTAACGAGTCGTCGACATCTTGCCACGCGTCAAGATCGTCGTAGGTAAAAGCAACGCCAAACGTAAGGCCGCCTGCTTCAAATTTTGCGAGCTCAAAGGTATTCTCGCCAGATGTTTGTGCAGAGCTAGCAGAACGAGCAAGAGCGCTCATGTGCGCTATCTGGGCAGTCAATTTCAGCGGAGTTACGGCTCCGTTTCTAACGAGAAGGGCCTCACTCGCTGCACTTCCATCAAACTCTGTTACTACAGGAATAAGGGCCGCAATTGGAAGCTTTTCTGAAAGCGAATTGATAATCTCCGAGAGGTCTGCAAAAAGCCCTTCTATGTCAGCCTCTGGCACGCTTAGCAGCCCCGTAAGAGTTGGCGCAGGATAAATGACTAGTTCAGCACCTTGCTGTTGAGCTCTCTGAGCATATTCCAGCATGGTCTGAGCGGTAAACTCGAAGTCTCCGGCCTGAGTATTCATTTGTGCAACTGCTATGCGCATACCATTCCTATCATAAAGTGCTTAATTTGTTTTTACCCAAAAACGAACAGGTGTAGTAAGAAAAAACGGAGCCGCAGGTAGCAGCTCCGTTCAGATTCACAGATAAGCTTAGCTTGTTGAATACGCAACCAGTCTTAGAGGGAAACCTTCCAAAGACCGTGAAGGTTGCAGTACTCATAAGCCTCTGCCTCAACACCCTCCTCAAGAGTGAAGGTAGCAACTGGCTCCTGGCCAGGCTTAAGCTGTGCAAACTGAGCGCCATTCTCAGAAACAAGAGCAATGAACTCAATGTAGTGCCCTTCGAGCATTGGATGAGCAACCTCACCAACACGAACGGTAACGGTGTTGCTCTCACGAGTAACAAATGGAACGTGCTTCTCAGCTGCACCGTCAGTAACGCCAGCCTGGAGAAGCTCAAGGTCTGCTGCCTCTACGTTGCCTGCGACACCGTAAACAACAGCGCCTGTCTCCTTGTTACGATAAAACTTTGCGTCGATCATTTTTTCTCCTCTCACGACATCCGAAGATGTCAGAATTTCTTAGCAAGTACTACTTAAATAGTAACAGTTATTACTTAAGAGTAACCTGCAAATTTAGAATCGACAAAATCTAAACAATCTGTGCGTATCCGCTTTGACCAATAAAATCTTTAAGCTCGGTCAAAAGAACCATGCTACGTCCATCAATCCTGGTAGGAATTTCCATGCGCATAACATCGCCCATGTCTGTTTCTACCCTAATCTCAATACAGTCCATACCGGGATAGCGCGAGAAGATCTGTCCAAGTGTCTCGATAGCCTGTCTTTGAAGTTGAGATGCAGGCATATGAATAACGAGTGTCTTTGGTGTGTTGTTAGCACTGTTAAGCTCAATAGGATTAACTTCTTGAGCAATAACCTGGTCTCCTCTATCAGAGCGCTCAAGCTTTCCAAGAACAGAAATGAAGATGTCACTCTGGCTCTCACCAGTCTCTGGGTCAACATCTCCAGCAAGAAGTCTTGCAGCCTTCTTGTAGAGCTTAGGGAACATGACAATAGTGACGCTACCCTCCATGTCTTCGAGCGTAACAATTGCCATTGGATCACCGTTTTTAGTAGTGCGCTTCATAACATTAGTAACCATGCCCGCAAAGCGAATAGGTTTACCTTCTGGCACTTTGAACTGCTGAGACATAGCACCGTTAGGAAGCTGAACCTCAATATTCTCTTCAATTTCTGCAAGGGCATAATCTCTGCTCTTAGCGAGGGCATACTCATATGGACGAAGTGGATGATCAGAGACATAAATGCCTAAGACCTCGTACTCTTTAGTAAGCTTGAATCGCCTATCCCACTCAACACCATCTGGCTCTGGGACACTATCACTAAAGCCAGAACCCTCTACTTCTGCAAACATATCAAACATAGAGAACTGACCAACAGCCTTATCTTTTTGACGCTTAGTAGCAGCATCGATAATGTTTTGTGGGTTGTTCTTATCCACAAAACTCATCATCTGCATACGGGTATAGCCTGTTGAGTCAAAAGCTCCTGCCTTGATAAGAGCTTCAACAACGTTGCGCTTTGCCTGACTTGCGTCAACACGATCGACAAAATCGTGGATATTGGCAAAAGGGCCGCCCTTTTGACGCTCAAGCATAATGGCTTCACCAACACCGGCTCCTACGCCGCGGATTCCCGCAAAGCCAAAACGAATACCCTCTTTAGTAGCCGTAAAGTCTTTACCGGACTCGTTAATATCTGGCGGAAGAATCTTGATGCCCTCATGACGGCAAGCGCTTACGTAGTGAACAATCTTATCTGTCTTGCCCATGTACGAGGTAAGAACTGCTGCCATAAACTCATGTGGATAATGCGCTTTAATCCATGCGGTCTGCATAACAAGAATTGCATAGCCAGCAGAGTGGGACTTGTTGAATGCATAAGATGCAAACTCAAGAACATCGTCCCAAATGCTTTCTGCAACCGAACGATCAAATCCATTACGAACTGCGCCGTTTTTCCAGTGAGCTTCCATGGTCTCATCAGTACCGTCATCCCAGTGCTGGACAACCTCCTGCATGAGTTTGATCTTCTTTTTTGCTACTGCTTTTCTGACCTTATCAGACTCGCCTGCGGTAAAACCAGACATCTTCATAGAAATCTGCATAACCTGCTCTTGGTAGACCATGGTTCCGTAGGTCTCTTCCAAGATATCGTGAAGGCGTGGATCGTAGTCTTTGACTTCTTCTCTACCGTTCATACGGTTGATATAGCTGGTAACCATACCTGCGTTAAGAGGACCAGGACGATAAAGAGCGATAAGTGCGACGATGTGCTTATACTCTGTTGGCCTCATGCCCTTAATGGTTGCAGTCATACCTGCAGACTCAACCTGGAAAACACCAGCAGTTCGACCTTCTCTAAGAAGTCTATAAATTTCTGGATCAGTAAACGGAATGTTATCTACATCGATATCAATACCGTAGTTATCCTTCACGTTTTTAATTGCACGAGAAATAACTGTTAGGGTTCTCAGTCCCAGGAAGTCCATCTTAAGAAGGCCCATGTCTGCAACTGAGTGTCCCTCGTACTGCGTAATCTCTACGCCACCTTTGGTATCAACCTTGGTTGGAACGTGGTCATTAACAGGCGTAGGAGCAATCAAAACGGCGCAAGCATGGACGCCCTCGCCACGATGCAAGCCTTCAATAGATAGAGCAGCATCAATAATTCTTCGAGCATCAGGGTCATTCTCGTATGCATCTTCAAAGTCAGCAGAATACTGATCGGCACCCTTTTGGCCTTCTTGAGCTTTATGAAGAACAAACTTAAGGTGAGCGTTAGGATCTCCTGGAATCATCTTAGACAGACGCTGTCCCATATAAACGGGATAACCCAAAACACGACATGCGTCATTTATTGCCTGTTTAGCCTTGATGGTTGAATACGTAATAACGTGAGAAACACGATCAGATCCATAAATCTGGCGGACATGCTCAACAACCTCAAGACGACGCTCATCGTCGAAGTCCATATCAATATCTGGCATCTCTGAACGCTGTGGAGACAAGAACCTCTCAAACATGAGGCCATTCTCAAGAGGGTCAAACGAGGTAATATCCATAGCGTATGCAACAATAGCACCTGCTGCAGATCCACGACCAGGGCCTACACCAATGCCATTCTCTTTTGCCCAGCGAACATACTCCTGAACAATTAAGAAGTAATCTGCAAAGCCCTTTTTGCAGATAATGTCATATTCATACTCAAAACGGTCTTTAACGTTAATCTCATTGATGACAACGTTTTGCCAATCATCTCCATAACGTTTTGCAAGACCAAGCTCGCACTCTTTTCTAAAGCGCTCCTCTGAGGTCTCTCCTTCTGCCAAGTCTGGGAACTTTGGCAGGTACATATGGGTCCAGTCCAGCTCATAATTGCATTTATTTGCAACCTCAACGGTATTCTCGATAGCTTCAGGGCACCACGAGAAAAGCTGGCGCATTTCTTGCTCATTCTTAAGATAGAACTCGCTGCCTGTCATGCGTTTGCGGTTCTCGTCATCTACACGAGCACCCGAGCCAATGCATGAAGCAATGTCTTGAACGCTTGCATCTTCTTTAGTGAGATAGTGGTTATCGTTGGTAGCAACTACCTTAATACCAAGGTCATGACCCATCTTTACAATGCGCTCAGCAAGAGTTCTATCGGTATATCCGCCCCAGCTTGGATCAGACAAACCGTGGTCTTGAATCTCTAGGTAGAAATCATCTCCAAAGATATCTTGATAGATTTTTGCCCAACGCTCTGCTTCTTCTGGACGACCTTCAAACAACATACGAGGAATGATGCCAGAAACACAAGCTGAAGTGCAGATAATTCCCTCGTGATAACGCTTGAGCATCTCAAGCGTAGTGCGTGGCTTGTAATAGAACATATCTTTTGAGCCAGCCTCTGACATCATTTTCATCAGATTGACATAGCCGGTCTCATTTTTAGCAAGCAGGATAAGGTGATAACGTACCTGCTTAGTGCCCTTCTCAATGCAATCATCAAGAATGAAATAAGCTTCACAGCCAAAAATTGGCTTAATAAGTGGAGAAGGTTTATTGGCTTTTACGGCCTCAATATCATGCGTTTGATTCCAAATTTGAACGTCAGAAGCCCATTGAGCATGAATTTTATCGTGCTCACCAGCATTTGGATCATCTGCAGGAGGCTCTTCTAGATCCCAACCCTTTTCAAAACATTCCACATCATGGCACCACTGTCCAAAATCTTTAAGTGCCTCATTGTACTTACGACACGCAAGGTCAAAATCTGGAATACCAAAGAGATAACCATGATCAGTTAAAGCAAGCGCTGGCATACCAAACTCTACAGCTTTACTAACCATGTCTGGGACACGGCTAGCTCCATCAAGAATGGAAAAATCTGAGTGGTTGTGGAGGTGAACAAATGCCATCTTTTTCTACGCTCTTCTCTTTGTGCTTCAAAATTTGTTCTTTTACCAAGGGCTCTTAATTTCTTTGTATAGTGTAGCCGATTCGCCAGACAATAACTACTAATACAAACATATGTTCTATGTGCTAATACTTCTATTGCCGCTGGTAAATTGGATGAAAATATTTTCTCGCCAATTTCATAACGTCACAAAATCTCTCTTAGTTGGCGTGGACCATCCGTTCAAGAATTTCTCAAAATAAAAGTTTCAAACTGGTAACTCTTAGACTAGGGACACCTTAATTGGGAATATAGTTTTTGTATTACCTATTCCAGTTAAGGAGATCACATGGATCAGATGAAAAGCATTTCCTTTGACGACATTACAGCGGCTCAGAAGAACTTTGAGTCCGACCGCGCTCACACAGTAGCTAAGAATGCTGCTACCAGCGCTGGTGTTAGAAAAGCAGCTCGTGTACCAGAAGGTGTTGCCCTTAATCCTCTTACCTTTGATGTTGAGGTAAAGCAGGGTGACCGCACTAATCAGAAGCGCTCTGGTCGTTGCTGGATGTTTGCATCGCTCAATACGTTTAGATACCGCATCATCAAGAAATACAACCTCTCCACTTTTGAGCTTTCCCAGGCATATCCACTGTTCTGGGACAAGATGGAAAAGTCCAACTGGTTCCTTGAGAACATTCTGGACACCCTTGATGAGCCTTTGAATGGCCGTCTTGTATCCTTCCTGCTTACCGACCCAATTGGCGACGGTGGCCAGTGGGATATGTTCAAGAGCCTTGTTAAGAAGTACGGCGTTGTACCAAAGAGCGCTATGCCAGAGACTGCTAACTCTTGCAACACCCACGAGATGGACGCGTACCTTACCCGCTATCTTCGTAGTGCTGCAAAGCGTCTTCGTGAGACCGCAACAGCTGGTGAGTCCCTTGAGTCTCTGCGCGAGATGAAGAAAGAGATGATGGAGGACGTCTATACCCTGCTGGTAACTTGCCTGGGTCAGCCTCCTGTATCTTTTGAGGCACGCCTGCGCGATAAGGACGATAACCTCGCCCTTTCTGGCACCTTTACCCCTCAGGAGTTCTTCGCTGAGACTGTTGATATGAACCTTGATGATTACATCTCAATCATCTCTGCACCAACCGCAGATAAGCCTTTCAACCACACCTACACCGTTTCTCGCTTGGGCAACGTTGTTGAGGGTGGCGGCGTTCGTTACCTCAACCTTGAGATCCCTGAACTCAAGCGTCTTGCTGTGGCTCAGCTTAAGGACAACCTGCCTGTCTGGTTTGGTTGCGATGTTGCTCAGTCCTACCTTCGTGAAGAGGGCATCATGGACACCCGTGCGCTTGACGTTGACGGCCTCTTTGGCTTCCCTGTTGAGGGCGCACTTGACCGTGCTGAGCGCCTTGACTACGGTGAGTCTCTGATGACTCACGCAATGGTTCTTGAGGGCGTTAACTTTGACGCAGAAGGCAACACTACCCTCTGGAAGGTTGAGAACAGCTGGGGTAAAGACCACGGCCGCGATGGCTTTGATACCATCTCTGACCCTTGGTTTGACGAGTACGTCTACCAGATTGTTGTTGACAAGAAGTACCTCACTCCTGAGCAGCTCAAGACCTTTGAGACCGAGGAAGCAACCGTCCTCGAGCCATGGGACCCAATGGGCTCTCTTGCAACGCTTCGCTAAGGCACAAACCATCTGGCGAGAAGATCGATCTTCTCGCCAGGTTTTTTCTAAACGCTACAAACAAAAGGAGCCGCAATGGCTGATCAGACCGTAAATCCACAGTGGGCAAACGAGGAAACTGCCGCTTTCAGCGCAGACCGTGCTAACCGCGTTGCTCGCAACTCCGTAACCTCTATGGGCGTTTCCGCAGCTGCCCGCGATATCACCACCATGCGCACCTACGCTGACACCTACGGTGTTGCTGTTGCAAAGACCGGCGACGTCACTAACCAGCGTCAGAGCGGTCGCTGCTGGATGTTCTCTTCTTTCAATGTGCTTCGCCAAGAGGCAATCAAGAAGCTTGACGTTGATACCTTTGAGTTCAGCCAGGCATACGGCATGTTCTACGACAAGCTTGAGAAGGCAAACTCTGCACTTGAGTACATCATTCAGACCGCTGACCAGCCAACCGATTCTCGTGTTGTCAACACGCTTCTGACCGAGGGTATTGGCGATGGCGGTTACTATTCATTTGCCATGAGCTTGGTTGAGAAGTATGGCCTGGTTCCTAAGGATGCCATGCCAGAGACTGCTTGCTCCAAGAACTCTACACAGATGGATGAGCGCATTGACCGCCTGTTCAGAAAGAGCGCTGGCGAACTTCGCGCAGCATACGCAGCTGGCAAGTCTCAAGACGAGCTTCGTGCGCTTAAGCAGGAGCAGCTCAAGGGCTTCCACCAGATTCTTTCCGTCTGCCTTGGCGAGCCACCTCTGACCTTTGATTTTGAGTGCAAGGTTGGCAAAAACGCACAGGTAGATAAGGCAAAGCTCTCCCCTGTTGAGCCAAGTAAGGCTTCTGACAACAAGAACAAGAAGGACGGCGAGAAGGACGAGGAGGGCACCCAGATTCTTCGCGACTTTGGCATTACTCCTCTTGAGTTTGCTGAGCGCTATTGTGGCGTTGATCCTCGCGGCTTTGTCCAGCTCATTTCTGTTCCAAGCAAGAAGTATCCTTACGGCAAGGTATATCACCCAACCTTCATCGATACCGTTTTAGGCGGCATTAAGACTCGCTTCTTAAACGTTGAGCCAGAGGTTCTTGAGGCAGCTACCATTGCTTCTTTGAAGGACGGCAACCCTGTCTGCATGGCCTGCGACGTTATGCAGGAGTTCCCTCGCCACAATGAGGACTTCAACTACGTCCTCTCAACCGACACCATGGATTACAACGGCCTCTTTGGCGTTGATTTTGACATGGATCGCGCCTCAATGATTGAGAACTATGAGACTTCCCTTACCCACGCAATGACCTTCCAGGGCGTTGAGCTTGATAAGGACGGCAAGGCTAAGCAGTGGCGCATTGAGAACAGTTGGGGTAAGGACTCCGGTAAGGACGGCTACCTCATCATGAGCGCAGACTGGTTCCGCCTCTACGGCGGCGAGGCTGATGTTCGTCGTCAGTACGTTCCAGAGGACCTGCTCAAGATTTGGGACGAGGGCGAAGATGTCCAGATTGATTTCTGGGAGAACCTTGGCTACTCCCTTGGTGGCCGTAACCGCAAGTAAGGTACGTCCATATAGTGTGACCTTTATTATAAAGAGGATATAACCCTTGGTTATATCCTCTTTATTGTTAAACTAAAACTTAAATATCTTTTTATTGAAGAGATTTTTTCAATGTATCAATTGTCTCTTGGAGACTATCTCTATATTCAATTAAAAATTTAACAAGTTTATCTTTTCCGATAATTTTTTTATTTCTAATAGCATCGTACTGATTCACTTGACTATCGTACGCTTGTTCAATTGATTCCTTCATTTTTTGAAAAGTAGTCTCATCGTACAAAACTGTACCTTTTACCACTGTCTCATAATCAGAAAAATAATTCTCAATAATTTTGTAATACATTTTTAGATAATCATCATACGTCTGAATTGATTGGATAGTCTGATCCGATACATCTTGAGGATTGAAAACGTCTGTTGTTTCATCTGATTTTTGTTCAGTATTTTCTTCTTTATTTGATTTTGAATTTGTATTTGTTTCCTGCTGTTTGTTTGACTGTGTATCATTAACGACAGATGTATGTCTAGTACTATCAGACTTTGATTGATAAGAAGAAGCTTTTGAACAGCCACTACTTTGAATCATTGTCCAACTAATTGCAGTAATGAATAATATTGCTGCAATTAAATAATATCGATATACAAATACTTTACTTTTATTACCAGTATTTTTAGAGCTGTTTTTCATCATACCTCCTACTTAAATTACATTAATTAGTTCTTCATCTTATGCATTGAAAATACCCCCCCCGAATAAATGTCAAGAAAAATATGACATCTAACTAGGAAGACAATTTCTTATAAGTATTGAATAAGTTATTACAATTATTAAACCCACTAGAACAGATCAAAACGTGCCGCGAAGACCTCGGCTGTAATCTTTCCAGCGCTGAGCTCTGTTAGCGCATCCGTAAACGCCGCTTCTTCTCCACACCTAAAGTCTATGGCGAGAAAAACGTCCGCTCCAAACTCTGTCGTTATAACCTTGCCGCCGGTATCGGAGACCAAGCGCTGAATCTGCTCATACAGGTTATACGGGGCCGACAACTCCACCCTCACAACCTGCAGCATTTCCTGAACAGCAGATACTTCCTCTGCAGCAGCCAAAGCCTCCTGAGTTGACGCCGTATACGCACGAACAAGTCCGCCAGGTCCCAAAAGCGTTCCGCCAAAGTAGCGCGTGACAACGCAGCAGACGTTCTTAAGCCCCGCTCCGCGCAATACCTCCAGCACCGGCATTCCCGCCGTTCTGGAAGGCTCTCCGTCGTCGGAAGCACGCTCCGTGCCGTCCTCCAAGATCCATGCAGGCACGTTATGGCGAGCGTTATAGTGCTTCGCCCTCACTCTGGCGAGAAACTCTTGCGCTTCTGACTCTGTTTCTACATGACAAAGCTGGGCTATGAAGCGGCTTTTTCTGTCTTCAAAGAGACCTTCCGCAACAAAG
>CAJZJP010000018.1:0-12689 GCA_916050095.1 uncultured Atopobium sp. | reverse complement strand
TTATAAGGAGTGCTCCTTGGCTAAGCACTTTGCAAAAAGCTCTGCTTCTCATACCGCTAACCTACAGCCTCTTCCCTCGGAAGAAGAAGCTACAAAGAAAGCACCTTCTCTTAAAGACTCAGTACCAAGCCTTGGCGATACTGATATGTACGTTGCTCTCAATGAAGATCAGGTAAAAGCCAATCAGCTTAATGAGTCTTCACAATCAGCGGAAGCGCCAGAAGAGCAGGCAGATGATCTAACTGTCATTGCTCCCCTTGATAGCGCAGAGCTTGGAGAAAAAGAAGAGGCTCCCGTTGTTCACAAGAAACATCAATGGTGGAAGATACCTGCTGTGCTCGTTGGTATTCTCGCCCTTGTGTATGTGGGTGGAGTAATCTTCTTTAACTTCTTCTTTATGCCTCAAACCAGCATTTATGGTAAGGACTACTCCTTAAAACCTGCTTCAGATTTACAAGCTTCTAGAGCAAACGAGGCCTCAAATTACTCCGTCCAAGTCTCTGGAAACGGCGTAGATTTAACCATCAAGGCATCTGACATTGATTTAACATACGACGCAGCTGGATATGCTCATGATGCTATTAGCCAGCAGAATCCTTGGATGTGGCCACTGGAAATTACTCGTAGCAGGTCCCTAAGCCCACATGCAACCGCTTCGTATGATACAAGCAAGGCAGACGCACTCTTTAATCAAAGAATTGAGCAGGCAAAAGAATCTGCTCAAACTCTAGAGAACAATGGTATTACCTACGATAGCTCGGCTAAAAAGTTTATTTTTGCTGATGACGCTATTGCCACAAGACTATCTCTTGAGGGTGTCCATAAAGACTTGCAAACCGCTTTTGATAATCTGAGCACTACCGTACAGCTTGGCCCAGAAAGCCTCATAAGTGCAGAAGACCTTGATACTGCCTTGAAGACTGCTAATTCATACGTTACTTCTGCAGTTGATTTGATGCTAGGCGATTCTGCTGCTTATCAGCTTGATCAAGACACCATTGCTAGCTGGATTAAGTTTGATGAGAATCTCTCTATTTCATTTGATACAGACGCTATTACCAAATGGGTCAACGAGACACTTGCTCCTGCAGTAGATACTCGTGGAACTTCAAGAACGTATAAGCGCTGGGATGGAAAAGAATTCACTACAAAGGCCGCTGGTGCATACGGCTGGGTTATTGATAATGATGCTGCTGTAAAAGCTATCTCTGACGGTCTGTCCGCTGGTCAGGCAACAAAGATTGAACTGCCTACAAAACAGTCGGCCGATAAGTTTACTAAACAGGGCGAGCAGGACTGGGGCGGTCGTTATATTGACGTTGACCTTACCACTCAGCATGCTGTTCTTTATGGTGATGATGGAACAATTCTTTGGGAAGCCGATGTAGTAACGGGTATTCCAGACGGACACCACAACACTCCAGAAGGAGTCTGGTATATTACCAGCCACATTAGAGACGCTCGCCTCTTGGGACCAAACGATGAGTCAGGTCGTCCAGGATGGGATACAAAGGTTGATTTCTGGCTTGGTGTAAAGGGTCAAGAAGTCGGCTTCCACAATGCTCCATGGAGAAGTGCGTTTGGTGGAAACATCTACAGAACAGGCGGTAGTCATGGCTGCATCAACCTAAGCTATGAAAACGCTCAAAAACTCTTTGATATCGCCAAAGATGGAGATCCAATTATCATCCACTACTAGGTTTTTTTGAAAAAAGTTTATGCGCGCTTTAGAAAATAATTCTGAAGCGCGCATTTTTTATGTCTTACGGAAGATCTACAACACGCTCTTTGTTTGCCATAAAATCAAGATACTCTGAACCTAAGCGAGAAGTGATCAATGAACTGGCAGAAGGAAATTTGCTGAATGCTTTATCAAAACCATAGTCTCCTGTGCCGTAATTAAATGTCGCAAGTATATTATCAGACAGAAAGGTTCCTCCACCATCTGTATCGTATTCATAGTAGGAGACGGCAGGTAATTTGCGAGTGCTTATAGCTTGCAGAACGTAAGCAGTCCCATAAAGAATATATTGATCAAAATCTTGTGATGAGAGAGAAACTGAATATAAAGCGGCATCTTGCTCGATTGTTCCAATGATTTCTCCATTAATACTTACAACCCACGAAATGCCACCGTCTAATAATTCATTGTCTTTCTCTACAACTGATAAAATTGGACCAGATATATACACGTCGTTTAAATTGCAAGTATGGGTCCTATATTCCCCAGACTCAAACTTTTTATACGAGAAAATATTACCAACTGATTTCTCCCGTATAAATTCCGCAGCTTCATGTTTTAAAAAATCAAGATTTCGTTCTTTAACCGCTTCGGGTCTAAACCAACTACATATGAATACAACGGCAATGAGCATTACCCCAAGAGTAAACAAAACTACTTTTCTTTTACGCTGCATCATCTGTCACCTCATCATTACCTAGTAATAATGAAACTAACTAGAAGCTATTGTAACAATTGTTTATTCTTTAATTGTTTTAACTTTAAAACCAAAATAGTAAATGTGCCCTAACCAAACAATAACAAGGATAATACTGCCAGCAATAACGCCCCTCATAAGCATGACAATAAGACCTACGGCCATGACCAAGGTTACCGTAACAAGGATGCGTGTTTTAGTCTTAACAGTCATCCCTTTTCCAGCTTTAAAATCCGCAAGATTATTTTGGTAAAACTTTGTATTAATAAGCCAATTATTGAGTCGGTCGGATGATTTTGCAAAGCAAAATGCAGCAAGTGCCAAAAATGGAACAGTTGGCAAAATGGGAAGCACTACACCAAGCACAGCAAGTGCCAAGCTTATACAACCTAGTGCCATAAAGGCAACACGTTTAATTGACATAAATACTCCCTACTGCTTTTTGAGAGAGTTTACCATGTGTAACAAAATGCAGTAGGGATATTACTCGACATGAGCAATTCTTATATAAATTTATTTACTAGCAACGCCTAGAAGCGAGGCATTTGACCTCCGCCAAAGCCCATATTCTTCATCATGGACTCCATGGCACGGCGACCCTTCTTTGCATTACCGCCCTGAGTCATAGCCTTCATCTTGCCCATCATCTTATTCATCTCTCCCCACTGACGAATAAGCTGATTGACTTCCTGAACACTACGACCAGAACCCATGGAAATACGACGACGGCGCTGACCGTTAATAATCTTTGGACGTGCACGCTCTTCCTTGGTCATGGAATGGATAATGGCTTCAATCTTTCCCATAGAGCTATCATCCACACCACCCTGCTGGGCCATCATGCGGTCACCACCAGGTAGAGCACCAATAAGCTTTGCAAGACCGCCCATCTTCCGGATTTGATTCATCTGATTAAGCAGGTCGTCCATAGTGAAGCCCTCGCGCAACATACGCTCGGCATCTTCAACCTGCTTTTCGTCTGCTGCTTGTTGGGCCTTCTCGACAATAGAGATAACGTCGCCCATGCCAAGGATGCGCTTGGCCATACGGTCTGGGTGGAAAACTTCAAGTGAATCGGGTTTCTCGCCCATAGAAACAAACTTGATAGGCTTGCCGGTAACCTCACGTACGGAAAGTGCGCCACCACCACGAGCATCACCATCAAGCTTGGACATGATAACGCCGTCAAAGTCTACGCGCTCGGCGAAGGTGCTGACAACATTGACAATATCCTGGCCGGTCATGGCGTCGACAACCATAAGAATCTGATCTGGCTTGACGGCACGCTTGATAGCAACGGCCTCTTCCATCATTTCTTCGTCAATTTGAAGACGGCCAGCGGTATCGACAATCACCAGGTCGTTGAGGTGGTCAACAGCTTCCTGGATAGCCTGAGACGCAATAGCAACGGCATCTTTGCCATCACCACGATAGACTGGCACGCCAATCTCTGAACCAAGTGTTTCAAGCTGATCTGCTGCCGCGGGACGGTGAACGTCGCAGGCGGCAAGCAGAGGATTCTTTCCCCGGGACTTAAGCAAGTAGGCAAGCTTTGCAGCTGCAGTTGTCTTACCTGAGCCCTGAAGACCAACGAGCATAATGACGTTTGGAATGCGGTTTTGCGCCAGCGTAAGCTTGGACTCGGTTGAACCAAGTAACGCCGTCAACTCATCCAGAACGATGCGAACAACGTTTTGAGCTGGGGACAGAGACTCCAGGACGTCAGCGGTCATGCACTGCTCTTTACAGCGACCAACAAACTCTTTAACTACCTTGTAGTTAACGTCAGCCTCGAGAAGAGCCATACGAATTTCTCGCATTGCTGAATTGATATCGTCCTCAGTGAGACGGCCCTTTCCGCGCAGAGCGGAAAATGTATTTTGCAGTCTATCTTGCAGGCTGTTAAACATTACTGAACTCCCTCACCAACAAGTGCTTCACAGAATGAACGAGCATCAAACGTCTGAAGATCATCAATTGACTCGCCCACACCAATACGATAAATAGGCAGGTTAAGCTGGTTTGAAATTGCCAGAGCAATTCCTCCCTTTGCAGTGCCATCAAGCTTGGTAACAATAAGACCGTCCAAAGACAGTGCGTCATTGAACTCTTTTGCCTGATTAAGGCCGTTTTGGCCAGTAGTTGCATCAATAACCAAGACAACGCTCACGGGAATATCCCCTGCGCGCTTTCTGGTAACCGAAACAACTTTAGCAAGCTCACGCATAAGATCGGATGAGGTATGCAGACGTCCGGCAGTATCAATAAGCACCAGCTCAGTGCCTTGTTTTTCTGCAGTCTCAACAACCTCAAAACAAACGCTTGCAGGATCAGCGCCACGCTCTTTAGTTACTACCTCTATACCAGAGCGCTCTCCCCATACCTGCAGCTGCTCAATTGCAGCCGCACGGAAGGTGTCAGCACCGCCAATCAAAGTCTTTACGCCATTAGCATGTGCACGACCAGCAATCTTACCAACAGTGGTAGTTTTACCAGCACCGTTAATACCTACGAACAAAACAATAGAAGGCGTATCCGTAAAAGGATCTCTTTCTGCAACAGGAAACTCTGCCGTAAGGCGCTCTACAAGGGCGCGGCGAAGCTGATCGGAGCGCATAAGATTTTCTCGCGCTGCACGCTCACGCAGGTCGTCGGTGACACGCATTGCCACCTCAGCGCCCATGTCTCCCATAACAAGCGTGTCCTCAAGGTCATCCCAAAAATCTTCGGTGACCTCGCCGCCCATATAAAAGATTTCGCTTAAAGTCTCACGAGAACGCTCAAGACCGCGGCGAAGATTGTCCATAAAGCCCATTAGATATCAACTACCTTTCCGGTTGTCTTATCAAGCCTCTGAGAGACAACGTGGCTGACACCATCTGCCTGCATAGATACACCGTACAGAACATCAGCCTGCTCCATGGTGCGCCTCTGGTGAGAAATGACAATCAGCTGAGTAGTCTCTTTGAGCTGCTCAATGGCATCAAGCAGCTTGGAGAGGTTGGCGTCGTCGAGCGCGGCCTCAACCTCATCAAAAACGTAGAACGGAACAGTACGCGTTCTGTATACAGCAAAGAGCAATGCCAGGGCGGTGAGGCTCTTCTCGCCACCTGACATGAGCATCATCTTGGTAATGCGCTTACCGCGCGGCTGAGCCACAATCTCAATGCCTGTCTCGGAGAGATGGTCAGGGTCAGTGAGCTCAATGTGAGCATGACCACCAGGGAACAGCATCGAGAAGATCTCGGAGAAGTTCTGGTTGACGCGGTCAAAGACAACAAGGAAGCGGCTACGCATCTTGCGGTCAATAGCCGAGATAATCTTCTTCAGTGAGGTTCGAGCAGCCTCTAAGTCAGCTACCTGCTCGTTAATGTAGTCAGCACGCTCTTTGAGGCGCTCGTACTCATCCATGGCAACGGCGTTGACAGGACCAAGTGCCTCAAGTTGACTCTTGAGCGACGCAGCAATGCGTTCTGCCTGCTCTCTATCTTCTGGCTCAGGAAGCGTCAATGCCTCGTCCAATGAGGCGCCCGTAGCAAGAATGGCCTCGATGGCGTTTTGAACCTGAACCTCAAGCTTGCCAATCTCAACGCTAATCTGGTTAGCGGCGTCTTTCTCTTTTTCTACCGCAAGCGCAGCTTCAGAAGCAGCGTCTTTTGCCTCAGAGATGGTCTCTCGTAGCGTCTCAGAGTCTGCCTCCGCCAACGACGCGCGATCCTTGAGCCTAGACGCCCACTCAAGCGCCTTCTGGTGCAGAGCATCGTAGCGCTTGTACAGCGGGTCTACGCGAAGCCTGATTACCTCAAGCGCGTGCGTTGCCTGTTTAGCAGCAGCAAGCTGCTCATCCAGCTGAGACAGACGCCTCTCAAGCTCTGCCTGGCGAGAAGCCATGCTCGTTGAGCGCTCTTTTGCAACAGTGAGGTCCGTCTTTGCATCCGAAAGCTCTCGGTTGGCCCTACCCTGAGCGCGAATGGCATCCTCATGCTGGTCCTGTAGCTCTTTGAGCTCCAAAGCTAGCGACTCCATACGAGTCTTAGCCTCTTCAGCCGCACGCTTGTGCTCATCAATGTGCGCACGAGCCTCTTGAGCGCGCTCTTTGGCCTGCTCTCGAGAAGTGCTAACCTGCTTCAGCTCAGCCTGAGAAGACGCAACCTGTCCCTCAAGACGGCCTCGCTCCGCAGCAATAGACGTAAGCTCACCATTGAGACGAGCAACTTCACCCTTGGACTGCGCGCTTTTCTCGCGAACTGAAGCCAGCTCATTCTCGCAGTTGGTAACTGCAGAGCGCGCGGCCTCAAGATGGCGTTTGAGGGAAGGAAGCGCACCCTCAAGCTCACGGATGCGACGCTTACGCTCAAGAGAGCCGTCCTCAGCATGAGATGTGTGTCCCAGGACCAGACGACCGTCTGGATAGAGCAGCGTGCCGTCAGGGAGCGCATAAAGCCCGCGAGGCTCAACTTTGCGAGCGGCGTAGGCACCACCAAGACTCTGAGCAACAAAAACGTGACCAAAGAGTGCCTGCACAAGAGTTTCGGCACCCTTCTGCGCGGATACGTGCTCAAGCAAAGACGTTGTATGTGCAGGCGCAGCAAGAGCTGGAGTTGCGTCAGAAAGAGCAACCAACGTAGCCTTACCATCCTCAGAAAGCGTCTGAACGCGCTCAAAGAGCGTCTGAATGTTTTGCGGCTTATCAACAACAAGCGCGGAAAGATCTTCTCCCAAAAGCTGCTCAACAAGGGCCTCAAACTCTGGCTGAACCTCAAGATAATCAGCAAGTCTGCCAGAAACAAGAGAAGCGATTGCTGCATCCGCAACAAGTTTTTCTGCCAGAGGACTTCCCTTTTGGACTTCCACATCAAGCGCACGAAGTGCCTCAAGCGTAGCTTCACTGCTTGAGAGCTCCTGGCGAGCAGTGCGCTCTGCCTCGCGAGCCGCCTCAAGCGCAGAAGCGCGCTCAGAAATCTCAGCGACAAACGCCTCGGACTCCTGACGAGCTTTCTCAAGAGCCGCAGTGAGCTCTGCTTCTTTAGCGCCACTATCTTCTAGAGCAGCACGAGCAATCTCAAGCGCTTCCGTAATCTGAGTCAACCTAGACTCAAACATCTGATCTTCTACCTGCGCATGAGCAATCTGCTCTTCAAGCTTTACATACGCAAGCGTCTCTTTGTCAGCGGTATTGCGCGCACTTCGCTCTGACGCGGTGCAGTCAGAAATCTTTACATCAAGAGCACGACGCTCGGCAATTGCCTGGTTAGCCGCCTCTTGGAGCGCGTTCACGCTCTCCGTCAGATCCGCAACCTTTGCACGAATTGTTGCCAGCTGACCAGAAAGCTCTTCATTCTCTTTTGCGGCGTCAGCCTTCTGCTTATCCATCACAGAAAGCTGCATACGCGTGTCAGAAAGGCGAGAAACCATGTTCTTGCCCTTCTCCTCCAAAAGACGCATGTCAGATCCCATACGACCAAGAATCTCTTGCATGCGACGGCGCTGCTCACCCAAGTCTCCAACAAAGAGACCCTTTTGCTCAAGAAGTGACTGGAGCTTTTCAAGCTCACGGTTTTTCTCGCCCGCGCGATATTGTGCAAGCTCAATAGCAGCCTCTGCCTCTTTAGCACGAGCTTCTAGCTTGCCGTGCGTAAACTGCAGCTGACGAAGGTCATCAACCGCAAGCTGAACCGTCAAATCTTTGAGCTGAGCAGACAGATCTTTAGCGCGAGAAGCCTTGTCTACCTGCCTCTCAAGCGGTTTAAGCTGGCGGGTAATCTCGCGAGAAACCACTTTGGCTCGCGTGAGATTCTCATCCATGGAAGAAATCTTGCGCTCCGCACGCTCTTTGCGGCGGCGATGCTTAGAGATATCTGCCGCCTCTTCAATAAGCTCACGACGCTGTTCAGGACGGCTAGACAAGATGGAATCAAGCTTGCCCTGAGAAATAATGGAGTGGGTATCTTTGCCCAGACCAGAGTCATGCAAAATGTCCTGGATATCCATGAGTCTTGAAGGAGCGCCGTTAATCAGGTACTCAGACTCTCCAGAGCGATACATGCGCCTGGTGATGCCAATTTCAGAGAAATCAATAGGAATGGTGTGGTCGGAGTTATCCAGAACCAGCGTTACCTCAGCAACGCCCACCGCTCCCCTTGCTGATGAGCCAGAGAAGATGACGTCTTCCATGGCTTGGCCACGAAGCATCTTTGCGCTCTGCTCGCCCAATACCCAGAGAATTGCGTCAGAGACATTAGACTTACCCGAGCCATTAGGACCAACGACAACGGTAAGACCGGGGTCAAAAACCATCTGAGTTTTATCAGCGAATGACTTAAAACCCTTAAGTGTCAGCGATTTTAGATACACGGGTACAGGGTACCTTTCTACCTTAGGTGCATTTCTGCATCAGCATCAAGCGGAGCGTCATCCACACCAAGACGTACCAGTGCGTCTTGAGCGGCTTCTGACTCTGCGGCTTTCTTTGATGGTCCCTGTCCACGACCCACCTTAAGGCCGTCGACAAATACCACAGCGGTAAACGTTGGTGTGTGAGCAGGTCCACTCTCGCCAATAAGCTTATATTCAGGAGTAGCCTTGCCTTTAGCCTGTACCGCTTCTTGCAAACGAGATTTAGGGCTTACCGAACGAACTGCCAGCGCTGGAGAAATGTGAGGTCCAAGCGTACGAATAACAAAATCGTGCGTTGGATCAAAACCCGCATCAAGGTAGAGCGCGCCAACAATGGACTCGTAGACGTTCTCCAGAGCAGACTTCATGCCACGCTTTCCCGTGCCCTTCTCGGAAATTCCCATAACAATTAAGGGAGAAATTCCTAGAGCATCAGAGACAATGGAAAGCGTGTGGCCGGATACCAGAGAGATTTTCAGCCTAGTAAGCTGGCCTTCATCCATATCTGGATAACGCTCAAACAACTCCGTTGCAATAATGGCACCAAGAATTGAGTCACCCAGAAACTCTAGGCGCTCATACGAAGCAGAAACAGGCTTGCCCTCCACCGCCGAAGGGTGTGTGAGGGCAGCCTCGATAAGTTCTTTATTGGTAAATGTGTGACCGCAAATAGCTTCTGCAGCAGCTACTCGTTCGTGCAATTTCACGTATAAAACCTACTTAAGCAGCAAGAATAGCATCTACTGCGTCACCAACGGTAGCAATCTCATCGATGTTTTCTGCATCAAAGGTCATATCAAACTCTTGCTCAAGGTCTGTGACAAGCTGCAAAAGATCAAATGAGTCTGCACCAAGATCTTTAAATGAGGTACCCTCTGTGAGCTCAACGGAATCGTCAAGGTCCAGTGTCTCTCTAACAACGTCAATTACCTTTTCAAGTGTTTCTGTGCGATCCATACATCCTCCTTGCACACAACAATGACGCTAGTAATTTTACCCCGTGAGGGACGTCTGTATGATGACATTACTAAAGCTGAAACAAACAATCTTAAAAAAGTAAAGCCCACAGAATTGTCCATGGGCTCCACCATAACTTATAAAAGATTTATGCAACAGGCGCTTTTACTACAGCTGAATTGACGAAGAGATTTTCTCAATTAAGTTAGCGCGCACTGCATTTGCTGCAGAAAGTGTTCCTGCGCACACAGCAGAAGAGCTGGTAGCACCATGTCCTTTAAGTACAGGTGCAGAAACACCTAGCAAGAAGGCGCCACCAACAGAATCTCCTGAAAGTTCCGCTGCTGTAGCCTTCAGAGCATCCTTCAAAAGAAGTGCACCAAACGCAGCCTTCTTGGAGGAATTAATTGCGTCTTTGAGGCTAGACATAATAAATTTGCCCGTGCTCTCAATGGATTTTAAGGCCACATTTCCTGTAAAGCCGTCTGTCACAATAACGTCAAAGCGGCTTCCTAAAATATCAGTTCCCTCAGCATTTCCACCAAAATTAATAGCCGCTTCTGTAAGAGCTGCGTGATATGAAAGAGCAAGCTCAGAACCCTTGGTCTCTTCAGAACCATTGCAGAGAAGTCCTATGGTTGGGTTTTCAATTCCAAGCGATGCATTGGCAAAAGCCTTGCCCATTTGCGCAAATTGCACCAAAACTTCTGGACGCACATCAGCGTTAGCACCAGTATCCAAAAAGACTGTTTTATGACCACCAAGTCCAGGAAGAATCAGGGTAAGTGCAGGGCGTTTTACGCCCTTGATGCGACCAATACCAAAGGTGGCTGCAGTAAGCACTGCTCCTGTAGAGCCTGCCGAAAAAAGACCGTCAGCCTCTCCAGCCTTGACTGCCTGCGCAGCCCTTACAATACTGGCGTCTTTCTTCTGCCTAACCGCATTGGCAGGGTGTTCGCTCATGGCAATAACTTCAGTGGTTACCAAAGCCTTTGCGCGCTCATGCTTGCTTGCAAAAGGAGTAACAAACTCACCAGCTCCGGCGAGAAGAACCTCTAGCTCTTTGTCCTTCTCAAGAGCCATACGAACTCCCTCAAGAACAACCTCAGGGCTTTGGTCAGATCCCATAACGTCTACACAAATAACGGGCATGATAACTCCTTAGTGCTATAAAAAAGAAGGCTGGCCCCTAAAGAACCAGCCTTCTTGGCCATACGATGTATGAGTGTTACTCAGTAACAACAACCTCACGGTCCTTGTAGAAGCCACAGTTAGGGCATACGTGGTGAGGAAGCTTTGGAGCGCCGCACTGTGGGCATACAGAGCGAGCTGCTGCGTTAAGCTTGCTGTTTGCCGAACGACGGGTGTGGGTTGCGCCGCGGCCCTTCTTTTGTTTAGGTACTGCCATCTTAAACCTCTTTTGCTCTTGCTAGCGCCCCTAAAACATATGAGGGCGCGACCCATTCACATAATGCGTTGGATACTATACCACGTACTGACACATTTTGTACGTAGATACAGCATTTCTTCACCATTTAGGAGAAGAAATTTTATTTTACTCTTCCGAATCCGGCTCAATCACAAGATTTTTGAGAGCCGCAAACGGGTTTGAAGCAAGCTTTTCTTCTTCTCGCTTCTGCTCAATCTGAGCTGCATGACCGCAATCCTCTTCATTCAGATTGCAACCGCATACTGGGCAAAGTCCCTTGCAGTCGGACTTGCACAGTACAACATAAGGCGTCTCCATAACAAGCGAAGGCAAAAGAGCCTCTGCAAGATCGATGGTTTTATCGGCATTTACTAAAACGTAATCTGCCTCATCTTCATCATCTGCAGAAATTACAGGCTCTTCAAAGAGATAATACTCATCTACCTCTGCGTTTAAAGAGAGATGTGCGTCCTCAAGACAACGGTCACACGTACCAACTGCGTCAGCACGAAGCATTCCGGTAACCAAAATGCCCTCACCCGCGTTGGTAAGCACTAGATCAAAATCAATTCCCATAGGAAGAGAAAATTCATGCTCCCCTAGCTCATACGAGTCTTCATTCAGATGACCCGTATAAGAAACGGTATCGCCTGCATTTGCAAGACGATCATCTAGTGCATAAAGAACTGGTTGCATTGGAATTACCAGGCAACGTTATTGCTGGTGTTACGAGGACCAGAGTTCTCATCAAGTGTCTGACGAACACGAGAGACTGAGTTTGTCAGGCTCTTGAGGTTCTCCTCAAGGTGAGCAAGAACGGTATCTGCATACTCCTCAGCGTTGTAGCGAGTATCACGCTCATACTGCTCTGCCTGGTCACGAATGCCATCTGCCTGCTGCTGAGCAAGGCGGACAACCTCCTGGTCACCAGCAAGAATCATAGCCTGCTGCTGTGCGTCAGCAATGATGGATTCTGCCTGAGCACGTGCGCGCTCAAGGGTCTCATCCTCTTCCTTGATGATGCGACGAGCGGTTGCAAACTCTTCTGGGAAGACACGACGAATCTCGTCAAGCAGCTCGTAGAAGTCCTGGGCATCAATAATCTTCTTGTTACCGCCATCCATAAAAGGTGACTTAGCCTCAGTTACCATCTGCTCAATCTCAGATACAAGGCTCTCAATTTCCTCGCCTGGCTGCATCCAGGGCTCCTTTCAATCCAATACATAAGCTGTGTTATATGCAGTTTTAGCCCTTATGAGCACGACGCATAAAACACCTTTTTAAGAATGTTAGCAGAATATAATGAAAATGCAGGGCAAATATACTTAATTACCGCAATTATGCAGAGCATCA
Source organism: uncultured Atopobium sp. (assembly GCA_916050095.1). GTDB lineage: Bacteria > Actinomycetota > Coriobacteriia > Coriobacteriales > Atopobiaceae > Lancefieldella. The sequence goes on along the minus strand of CAJZJP010000018.1, from coordinate 116 downwards.
AGCTTTTTAATGACGTTCTTTGGTACCAAAAATGATACATCTGCGCCCATAGCTGAAATTTCTCTCACAATTGAGGAAGAAATATAGCCGTACTCTGGACTAGACATAACAAAGAC
>CAJZJP010000017.1:0-13143 GCA_916050095.1 uncultured Atopobium sp. | reverse complement strand
ATGCGCTTTGATGCTGCTAAGAAGCTTGTTGGTACCTGCGATAATGTGGTGGTACAGTATCCTGGTAGGGGAATTTCTGGCGGTCTTTTTGATGTTCAGGTTGATTCTACTATTGAACTGGATGAACTCATTGCTATGCGCTTTGACGAAGTTTTACCTAATGGAACGCTAAAAGCTACTCGTTTGTAAATTGGGGGAACATGGAGCCAACACAGATTCGCTTAACTATTCCTGATTCAGTAGACCCTCTGTATCTGACGGGTCCAGCTGATAGTTTGCTCAGAGAAATCGAATCGTCATGTGCAGCTCTTATTTCAATCAGAGGCAAAGCAATCTTTTTGTCAGGAACTTCTCAAGAAATTGAGCAACTAACTCTTATTTTTTCTCGCCTGATTCAAATGGTTGAATCAGGCTCTAGGCCAACGCTTGAAGATGTAAAGCTTCTGCTCGATAGCACAAAAAGAAACGCCAGCTTAGAGCAAACGGGAACTCGCACACTGTTTGTAACCCATAAGGGAAAAGCTATTCAGCCTAAAACGCAAGGTCAAATTGAGTATACAAAGGCAATAGCAAACAACTCCATTACCTTTGGCATTGGTCCTGCGGGAACTGGTAAAACGTATCTGGCAGTTGCTATGGCGCTTGCTGCTTTAACTTCTCAGCAAATTAGCAGAATTGTGCTGGTAAGACCTGTTGTAGAAGCGGGAGAGTCTCTTGGTTTTCTCCCGGGAACACTTCAAGAAAAGCTTGATCCCTACATCAGGCCGCTCTATGACGCGCTCTTTGATATGACCTCCATGGAGTATGCAAATAACCTTATTGAACAGGGAATTGTTGAGATTGCTCCGCTTGCATTTATGCGTGGTCGTACTATGAACGATGCGTTTGTCATTTTGGATGAGGCGCAAAACACCACGCCTGAGCAGATGAAAATGTTTCTGACTCGCCTGGGTTTCTCGTCAAAATTTGTTATTACCGGTGATGCAACGCAGCGAGACCTTGTGGGAAGAAGTGGTTTGGACGTTGCTCGACAGGTGTTGGGTAACCTTGAAGACGTTGCTTTTGTTGATTTAGATAGAAATGATATTGTTCGCCACACGTTGGTTGGTAAGATAGTTGATGCATACACTGCGTATGAGAAGAAACAGCTAGGGGAGTAACGTGGATAACGAGTACGACATTGTGATCGAAGAAGGCGTCGCGTGCCCAATTTCTGTAGAAGAGATTGAAGCCGATTGCAACCTTGTACTCTCTGAAGAGGGTGTAGAGCGTCCTTGTACTGTGTCCATTTCCATTGTCAGTGATGAAGAGATTCAGCAGGTAAATCTTGAGTGGCGAGAAAAAAATGCGCCCACAGACGTTATCTCACTTGAAGTAGAGAGACCTGATGATCCAGATTTGGCTCCTGGTGAGATGTGTGAGCTGGGCGATATTATTCTGGCTCCTAACTTTATTGCACGTCAGGCAAAAGAGTATGGCACTACGGAGGCAGATGAGTTTAGGCTCATGCTTGTTCACGCCATGCTTCACCTGCTTGGATATGACCACATTGAAGACGATGAGGCAGAGGTTATGGAGGCTCGTGAAGACGCCCTTGTTGCTCTGCTTTCAACGGATAGAACTATTGAGCCAGTTGTGTTGACTCGCCACCGTGAGGGGATTGACGAGTAATGATTCCGGGATCTAAGGGCAGACATCCAAGCTTTAAACGCGGTCTTCTTTTTGCGCTACAAGGCGCACGTCAAGCGTTTGCTCAAGAGGCAAACCTGCGCCGTATGTCAGTAGCTGCTGTATTGACCGTGATTGCAGGATTGTTTGTTGGCCTGGATGCCGTAAGCTGGGCACTTGTCCTTGCGTGTATTGGTGCGGTCTTAACTACAGAGCTCATTAACACTGCAATAGAAACCGTAGTAGATCTGGTTTCTCCAGAGTTTCATCCTATGGCTGGTAAGGCTAAAGATATTGCGGCAGCTGCATCGTGCTGCATCAGCATTACCGCAGCTCTTATAGGACTTTTGATTTTCTCGCGTGCAATTTTTCATTGGTAAGTTGGAGGACATATGACCGCCAATTCAGTTTCTGAAAACTCTACATCTGATACCGCTCCATTTAGGAGCGGTTTTGTTGCTTTAGTTGGTCGTCCAAGTGTTGGCAAGTCCACGCTGTTAAACGCTTGCATGGGCCAGAAAGTGGCTATCGCAAGCCCTGTTGCCCAGACTACGCGTCGTCGCTTTAGAGCAGTGGTAAACGGAGATAACTCCCAGCTTGTCATTGTAGATACTCCAGGCCTTCACAAGCCTAAAGATGCTCTTGGAAAAGAGCTCAATAAGGCCGCGCTGGGAGAACTCAACGACGCTGACGTAATTGCTTTTTTGATTGACGCCACTAAGCCCGTTGGCCGTGGTGATGAGTGGGTTGCCAATCATGTTGAGCAGGCGCACGCCGCCTTTAAGCTGCTGGTTATTACTAAGGCAGATATTGCAACGCCAGAGCAGGTGTCGGAGCAGCTTGAGGCTGCACAAGCTCTTGCTCACTTTGATGACGTGCTTGTTGTTTCCGCACCAGAAGACTTTAATATTCAGGCATTTATTGCGCTTGTTTCTGAGCATCTTCCCGAGGGTCCTATGTGGTTCCCAGAGGATATGGAGACTGACGCCTTGCCAGAAGACCTGGTAGCAGAGTTTGTTCGCGAGAAGCTCTTGTTGAATCTTCGTCAGGAAGTTCCCCATTCCGTTGCCGTTGTTTGCGATTCTTACGAGGTTGCAACAGATGGACACCTCTCTATTTCTGCCACCATTTTGGTTGAGCGAGAAGGGCAAAAGGGCATCGTAGTTGGCCAGGGTGGCTCTATGATTAAGCGCATTGGCGTTGAGGCTAGAAAAGATCTGGAGAAACTGTTTGGTCGCAAGGTTTATCTTGACCTGCAGGTGCGCGTTCAGCCTCTCTGGAGACGTGATGCCAATGAGATTAAGCGCCTGGGCTACTCAACTGAGGACTAGTTGTGCCTGGTAGAAAGACTATGCGTCTTAAAGCAATTGTGCTTGATAGAACAAAACTCGCTGAGCAAGACCTTATCTTAACTATGCTCTCCGATTCGGGAGAAGAGCGTCGCGCTGTCGCCAAGGGTGCTAGAAAGCCAGGCGGCCGCTTTGCTGCTCGCGTTGAACTGTTTTGTGAGCTAGACGTGCTGCTGGCAGAAGGTCGCTCACTTGATATCTTGTCCGAGGCAACCTTGCTTGAGCCGCACGCATCGCTGCGCGGAGATCTTTCTAAGGTAGCGGCTGCGTCAGCTATCTGCGAGGTTGCACGCCTTTCGTGCATTGATGGCATTGAGGACGCGTTTCTCTATCCGCTGCTTTCTCGCGCTCTCAGAGCCTGTGAAGAAGTAGCTGACGAGAAACACTTAGATCTTGTTGTTGCTGCTTATGTGTTTAAGGTTTTGGCACATGAAGGCTGGCGCCCTGAGTTGGAATCGTGCATTGCCTGTGGAGATGAAGCTCTGACGTACTTCTCGCCAGTTGCTGGCGGTGCATTGTGTGGAAGTTGTGCGCATGAGATTGAGGGAGCTATTGAGGTAACTCCACTTGAGCTCTCATGGTTGTCGTCGCTTCTAAAACTTACCTTTGACCAGCTTATTGTTGCCAAGATTGCTCCAGAAACTGCACTCTTTTTGCTCACAAGCGCACATATTTGGGCGGCCACACACCTTGAGGCGCGCCTTAAAGCATTTGAATTTCTGCTAAGTATCTAGTTGAAGTGGATTTTTACTAGCAAAGTTCACCAGTAACTGGTATCCTCTTGTAGGTTATTTCCTTGTTCTTAGGGGCTAGTCACTGCCGGCTACCTTCTCAGTACAAGGAGTATTCAACGCGAAAGGCGGTTTATTATGGCAGTAACTAAGGATCGTAAGGCTGAGCTTATCAAGCAGTACGGCAGGGACGAGAAGGACTCCGGTTCCGCACAGGTTCAGGTTGCTCTTCTTACTGAGCGTATTCGTCAGCTCACCGACCACATGAAGTCCCACCAGAAGGACTTCCACACTCGTCGTGGTCTTCTGATGCTCGTTGGTAAGCGTCGTCGTCTTCTTTCTTACATCAAGTCGAACGACATTGAAGAGTACCGTACTCTTATTGCTTCCCTGGGTATCCGCGACAACATCCAGTAAGTTGGCTTTTTAGGGCGCCGTCTGGCGCCCTTTATGTTTGAGGCCCGTTTGCAATGGGGCAAACGGAGATAGAAGAGGAAAGAAATGACTAAAGTAACTCACGAATTTGACCTCTATGGTAAGCACTACACCCTTGAGGCTGGTGAGCTCGCAAAGCAGGCAACAGGTGCCTGTATCGTTAAGTGCGGCGATTCTACCGTACTTCTCACTGCAGTGGTTTCCAAGGAGCGCAAAGATTACGACTTCTTCCCACTGACTGTTGATTTTATTGAGAAAATGTACGCAGTTGGTCGCGTTCCTGGTGGATACCTCAAGCGTGAGGCTCGTCCATCCGAGAAGGCAACCCTTACTGCTCGTATGATTGACCGTCCTCTGCGCCCATCTTTCCCAGATGGCTTCCGTAATGAGGTTCAGATTGTTGCAACTTCTCTTGTTGCAGATCAGGTAAACGCTGTTGATACCATCTCTGTCATGGGCGCATCTGCTGCTCTAGCCGTTGGTGGCGTTCCTTTTGAGGGACCACTTGCGTGCGTCCGTATTGGCCGCAACGCTGATACCGGCGAGTTCCTGGTTAACCCAACCTATGAAGAGCGCGATCACTCTGACCTAGACCTTGAGCTTGGCGGTTCTTCCACCTTTATTTCCATGCTTGAGGCTGGTGCAGATGAGATTTCCGAAGAGGATATGCTCTCCGCTATGGCATTTGGTCAGGAGGCAATTGCAGCCTTCTGCGAGGAGCAGAAGAAGTTTATTGCTAAGTGGGAAGAGGTTAACGGCCCTATCGTCAAGCGCGAGTACATCCTTGACGAGCCAATCGCTGAGGTCCATGACCGCATCTTTGCTTACTATGACCAGATGAGTGCTGCTCTTAAGGACGCTGACAAGCAGTCCCGTATGCAGAAGGTTGCTGACCTGATGGACGAGATTAAGGCTCAGTTCACCGAGGAGGAGCAGGAGCTTTGGAGCCGCGCTATTGCCGTTGAGCTCAAGGGTCTTGAGAAGCACGCTATGCGCGTCATGGTTGTTGAGACCGGCGAGCGTGTTGACGGCCGTGTTGCAGACGAGATCCGTCCAATCATGGTCAAGCCTGATTACCTGCCACTTGTTCACGGCTCTGGTCTTTTCCAGCGTGGTCAGACTCAGGTTCTCTCCATTTGTACGCTTGGCATGCTCAACGAGTGGCAGCGTCTTGACACCATTGAGCCAATGGATGGCAAGCGCTACATTCACCACTACAACTTCCCACCATTCTGCACCGGTGAGACTGGCCGTATGGGCAGTCCAAAGCGCCGCGAGATTGGTCACGGAGCTCTTGCAGAGCGCGCACTTCTGCCTGTCATTCCTTCCGAGGAAGAGTTCCCTTACACCATCCGCGTTGTCTCTGAGGTAATGGAGTCCAATGGTTCTTCTTCCATGGCTTCTACCTGCGGTTCTACGCTTTCCCTTATGGATGCAGGCGTTCCTCTGAAGCGTCCTGTTTCTGGTGTTGCAATGGGTCTTATCCAGGAGAACGGCAAGACTGTTGTTCTTACCGACATCCAAGGTCTTGAGGACTTCCTTGGCGACATGGACTTCAAGGTCTGCGGTACCACCAAGGGTATTACCGCAATGCAGATGGACAACAAGGCAACTGGTCTTACTCCAGAGATTCTGCGCAGCGCACTTCTCCAGGCTCAAGAGGGCCGTATGTTCATTCTGAACAAGATGCTCGAGCAGATTCCTGCACCTCGCACTGAGACCAAAGAGACTGCTCCACAGATTATCTCGCTTTCTATCCCAACCGATAAGATTCGCGACGTCATTGGCTCTGGTGGCAAGGTTATCCGCGGTATCCAGGAGGATACGGGCGCAACCGTTGACATCCAGGAGGATGGCACCGTCTTTATCGCTGGTACTAACGGTGCTGCCGAGGCTGCTGCAGAGCGCATCAAGGCCATTGTTAAGGTTCCAGAGGTAGGCGAGGAGTACACCGGTCGCGTCGTTGGTCTTCAGCCATTCGGCGCCTTTGTTGAGCTCCTTCCTGGCAAGGACGGTCTGCTTCATATTTCCCGTGTTGCACAGGGACGTGTCGAGAAGATCGAGGATGTCCTGGCTGTTGGCGACGAGGTTAAGGTTCAGGTCCTTGAGGTAGACGAGAAGGGCAAGATTTCTCTTGACCGTCTTGATAAGCCAGAGGCACCACAGGGTGCTCCAAAGAAGGACCGTGAGGAGCGTCGCCCACGTCGTCAGAACGACAACGGCAACTCTGAGCGCAGGCAGCCACGTCGTCACCACGACGCATAAGGCACGCTCAAACTCAATGGGTTTCTCGCCACGCGAGGTCTTATAAAACATGAGGTATTGAAGAGAGCTTCGATGCATGTCGGAGCTCTCTTGTTATTCTGTTGAGATTTTGATTCTTTGGGAATATATAGCGTAATACGTGCAGATTTTTTATATAATTAAACAACATGTAGATTTTGCAAAAAGTCTTAGAGACGGCCCTTTGGGGTGGCGTCTGTTATAGAAAGTTATTTGAAAGGAAAGCGTTTTAATGCCTAAAAAAGACCCAGCTCTTAAAGTCATTCCTATGGGCGGACTTGATGGCATTGGCAAGAACATGACCGTTTTTGAATACGGTAATGATATGGTGCTTGTTGATGCTGGTTTGATGTTCCCAGATGACGAACAGCCTGGTATTGACCTAGTTTTGCCAGACTACACCTATGTACTTGAAAATGAAGATAAGCTTCGTGGTATTTTGATTACCCACGGTCACGAGGATCACATTGGTGCTCTCCCGTACCTGCTTATGGACCTTACTCGTAAGGTGCCAATCTATTCCAGCAAGCTCTCGCTTGGCTTTATTGAAGGCAAGCTTGCTGAGCACAAGATTGTGGGCACCAAGCTTCGTGAGGTTACTGATGGTTCAAAGGTCCAGCTTGGTGCCTTTGACATCACGTTCTTCTCGATGACTCACTCTATTCCTGCAGCTTTTGGTATTCACATGAAGACCCCTGCAGGAACGCTTATTCACTCCGGTGACTTTAAGCTTGATCAGACTCCAATTGATGGCGTGCGTCCAAATTATGCGGCTATCACCAAGTTTGGCTCCGAAGGCCTTGACCTGCTGTTGTCTGACTCAACCAACGCTAATCGCCCTGGTATGACCCCATCCGAGGCTTCTGTTGGTGCGGCGCTTCGTCACATCATCAAGAATGCAACTGGTCGCGTCTTTGTTGCGTCGTTCTCAAGCCACATTCACCGCCTGCAGCAGGTGTGCGATGCTTCTGTTGCGGTAAAGCGTAAGGTTGTTGTTACTGGTCGCTCTATGATTACCAACACCAAGGTTGCGCGTGAGCTTGGTTACCTCAACATCGCAGACAAAGACATCATTGATGCGTACGATGTTGATAAACTCGCAGATGATCGCATTGTTGTCCTCTGTACCGGTTCCCAGGGAGAGCCTCTGAGTGCTTTGGCACGCATGGCAAACGGAGAGCACAAGTCGCTTTCCATTCGTCCTCAGGACACCGTAATCATCTCTGCAACTCCTGTTCCAGGTAACGAGAAGAGCGTTCAATCCATCATTAACGCGCTCTCTAAGATTGGTTGCGAGATTTACGACAAGTCAAAGGCACTTGTCCACGTTTCTGGCCATGGTAGCCAGGAAGAGCTCAAGCTTATGCTTGGTATGGCTCGTCCAAAGAACTTTATGCCTGTTCATGGTGAGGCTGTTCACCTGCGTGCTCACGCAGAACTTGCTCAGCAGATGGGCGTTCCTGCTAATCGCATTTTCATTCTTGATAACGGCGACACGCTTGAGATGAGAAACGGCAAGGTTACTCGTGGTAAGACGGTTGAGTCTGGCGTAGTGTACGTTGACGGCCTCTCTGTCACCGACGCTAACCCTGTTGTTCTTCGTGACCGTCAGCGCCTTTCTCAGGACGGCATTGTTACCGCTGTGGTAACCCTTGTTGGTCGCAACCTTAAGCCTGGTGTTGTTGAGATTTCTGGCCGTGGTGTTTCATTTGCCGACGATGATGAGCTTATGAATGACGCACAGAATCTTGTGAGAAATTCAATCGAGAAGGCCTCTAAGTCCGAAGGCGCAAACATTGAAGCAATGAGAAAGAGCGTTCGTAACGCCCTTTCTAACTTCCTTTGGAGCAAAACTCGTACTCGACCAATGGTTATTCCGGTCATTATGGAGGTATAAGCCCAATGCCCTCTAAACGTACCTCAAACGCAGCAAAAAGAAATTCTAGAAACGCCGCTTCTGCCCAGGCAGTAGGCTTGAGCCCACTGCAGAATGACATCATTGGTGTTGTTCTTGCAGTGGTTGCAATTGCTCTGTTTTTGTCCATTATTGTCCCTTCTAACGCTGTTATTACCAGCGCAATGGGTCATGGGCTCAAGCTCTGTTTTGGTACGGGAGCGCTACTTTTTCCCATTGCAGTATTTGTCTTTGCTATGACCTTCTTTATGCGTGATGATCAGGGAATCTCTACGCGTATTGCTATTGGTCTAACGCTGGACGTTCTTGCTGCCCTTGCTCTTATTTCACTTAACTTTCCAGGTGCCGAGGCTGCTCCAGATATGCTTTTGGGTACAAAAGTCCTAGAGGCTGCTGGTGGTTATGTGGGCGGCGGTATCGCTTGGGTTTTGCTGCGCTTTGTTGGTCGCGTGGTGGGCAATGTCCTTTTGGTTGGCTTTATTATTGCCGGTGTTGTTATCTGTGGCTTCTCCATTTCTGACATGGTTGAGCGCGTAAGCTTCCGCCTGGATGAAGCGCGCGAGAATCATCGCTACCGTAAAGAAGAGCGTGCTCTTGCAAAAGAAGAGGCGCTCTACGCTGCAAATGCTCCTCAGCCTGCAAAGAAGCAGGGTAGACGTGGCGCAAACAACCAGTCTTCTCTCTTTGACGAGACCGGTGAAGGGGAGACCACGTATCTGGGCAATCGCAAGACTTCTGTCATTAAGCGTGACGCCCGTCTTTACGAGGAAGAAGAGGCGCAAGAAGACGCAGGAGATGCTCCTACTACGCTCATTGATAAGGCTAAGAATAAGCTTCGTTCTAAGAAGAAAGACCAGCCAGACGATGCACTTGTCGAGAAAAACGATGTTGCTGTAGCTGATGTTGCTCCTACAACAAAACAGGCTAAACCTAAGAGCAAAGCTAAAACGACACCCGATTTTCTCGCCACACCTGACCAGCTCAAGAGGCCAGGTGACAACGATGAGTCGTATGAGCTGCCACCATTTACCATTCTGAAGACAAACAAGAACTCGGCCACTTCTGCCGTAAGCGATGATGAGCTTGAAGCTACTGCTCAGAGACTCCAGGCTACGCTTGAGGAGTTTGGCCTTTCCAGCCAGGTGGTTGGTTGGACTGCGGGTCCTTCTGTCACTACGTTTAAGATTTCGATGGGCGAGGGTGAGCGCGTCAACAAGATCACCAATCTTGAGGACGATATTGCGCTTTCACTTGCGGCAAAGTCTGTTCGTATTTTTGCTCCAATTCCTGGAACTTCTCTGGTTGGTATTGAGATTCCTAACGAGAAAGCCCAGGCAGTCAACTTGGCTGACGTTCTTCCGTTTGCAAAGGGCGGTCCTCTTGAGTGCGCCTTTGGTCGCGATTCTGAGGGCAAGCCAATTGTTGTTGACCTTGCAAGTCTTCCTCACTTGCTGGTAGCAGGCACCACTGGTTCTGGTAAGTCTGTCCTGCTCAACGCCATTGTCATGTCTATGCTCATGCGCGCAACTCCTGAGCAGGTCCGCCTAATTATGGTTGACCCAAAGCGCGTTGAGTTTACGGGTTACGCTGGTCTTCCTCACCTGTATGTTCCAGTTGTTACCGAGCCAAGGCAGGCCGCAAGTGCGCTTCAGTGGGGTGTCACCGAGATGGAGCGTCGCCTTAAGGTATTTGAGCACTACAAAGTACGTGACATTAAGACGTACAACAGAAATGTTGATGGCGATAAGTACGCTGATATGGAGAATCCTCCAAAGCACATGCCGTACTTTGTCATTGTCATCGACGAGCTTGCTGACCTCATGATGGTTGCTGGCAAAGACGTTGAGTCTTCCATTGTCCGTATTGCTCAGCTTGGTCGTGCTGCAGGTATTCACCTGATTGTTGCAACGCAGCGTCCTTCTGCAGACGTTGTAACCGGTCTGATCCGTGCAAACATCGATAACCGTGTTGCGCTCTCAGTTGATAACTCTTTGAACTCCCGCATTATTCTGGACCAAAAGGGCGCTGAGCAGCTGCTGGGTAAGGGTGATATGCTGGTTAAACTTCGTGGTAAGAAGCCTAATCGCGCACAGGGTTGCTGGGTCTCTGACGAGGAAATCGAGGAGACCGTTAAGTACATCCGCACTCAGCGCGTGGCCGAATATCACGACAACATCTTGACCGTTGCAACTCCAACACAGGCCGAAGGCGCTGGTGGAGTTGGTGGCATGGCGCAGGCAGACGACCCACTTATTTGGGAAGCTGCACGCATTATTGTGGATTCTCAGCTAGGTTCTACATCTAGTTTGCAAAGAGCACTCTCTGTTGGGTATGCTCGTGCTGGTAGAATTATGGATATGCTTGAGGCAAAAGGTGTTGTTGGCCCAGCTAACGGATCAAAGCCTCGAGAAGTTCTTATCGATAAAGATGCTCTTGAAGAGCTCAAAGTTCAAGACGCAGCCTATAGGGAGGTAGAGTAAGCATGCCACGCCCTCGTTTTAGTGAGATGCTCGTAGAACGTAGACGTCAACTCGGACTTTCTATCACGCAAGCATCAAAGATTCTTCGCCTCAAGGAGCAGGCGCTTATTGCTTTTGAGGAAGGCGATTTTACGAATATGCCTCAGAGTGGCTATGCTCAGGGCATGCTTTCTTCGTATGCTCGCTACCTGGGACTCAATCCGCGTGAGATTGTAGACCTCTTCCAGGAGGAGAGCTACGAGTTTGAAAACGGCACCTATTCTCATGAGCTGCGTCGTCGTACGCGCGATACCCAGTCTGGTCGTGGCATTGCGGGCTATGATGTCGTAAACGAGTCTGGTAGCAGGCCAAAGGCATACGTACAGTACCACGGTCTTCTCCCTACATCGGGAGGACCAGCTGGCGATATGGGCGCATTTGCAACTACCTCTGGTGTTCGCTCCAGGCAAACCGGTGTGCCTCTGGGTGCTCAGGCATCTGAAGAGGACGCTGGCGGTTACTCATATTCTCGCTACGCCACAGGTCATGCGTATAACGCCGGCATTGAAGAGGCTTCTCGCCAGAAGACCATGGCAAGTCGTACACGTGGTGGAGTTCAGCGCAGACGTGTAGGTATTGCGGGCGTTAGCATGCCAGCTTATAAAGACGACGTAACCAGAAGAACTGTTGCTCCAAGCGATTACACCGATGATCTTCGCTACGACAACGTAACTGATCCTTATGAGCGAGCATCTACTATTTCCGGTCGTCGTGGCTCTAGAAATATTGCGCAGGTAGATAGGCCTAATGTTCGCCGTCGTCAGCCATCTAGCGCCGCTGCTCAGCAACGTCGCGCTCCTCAAAGACCAGGCGTTATGGGAGCACTTCAGAATTATTTCTCTGACACGGGCCGCACCATTGCTACCGTATTTGCTCTTGTTGTTGTGATCATTACTGCTGTTTTGCTGTTCAGTGTTCGTTCCTGCATGACAGCTCGCACTACGCCTACTACAACTAAAACGGTAAGCGTTAACAACTCAACAACCGATTCTTCTAAGAATTCCACTACCACAAATAGCAACACGGATACCTCTAAGAAGGATTCTACTGATGCTTCTAAGAGCACCACTACAACTGAGCCAAAGAAGGAAGAGACTCCTAAGCAGACTACCGTAGTGGTTACTGTTGCTGATGGTCAGACCAGCTGGGTTGAGATTACGGTTGACGGCAAGAGCGTTGAGGCTGATGCCATTACCGGTCCATGGTCTCAGACATACACCGTCACTGATTCCATGAACGTTCTTGCAGGTACACCTGGCGCCGTTGCGGTTACTGTTAACGGTACTGCTAAGCCATTTGACGCAAATGCTTCTGGTATTGGCACCTTGACTATTCAGGGAACTAAGCCTGCTGACGGTACTGCAGCAAATGCTTCTGGAACTCAAACAAACAGCACGTCAACAAGTACTACCGGTGGAACTTCTGGCACCACTAACAACCAGAATTCCAACAGCAATTCAAACAATAACTAAACGCCATGGGGCGAGAAGTTCTTCTCGCCCTGAATATACGGAGGGGAAATGGCTAAAGAATCAAGCTTTGACGTTGTGTCTGAAGTAGACATGATGGAAGTTGATAATGCATTTCAGCAGGCAGCTCGTGAGCTAACTCAGCGCTACGATCTTAAAGATTCTGGTGCAACACTTGAGCTCTCAAAGAAAGAGGGTAAGTTCACTATTGAGGCTCCTGCAGACTTTGTAGCATCTCAGGTGAGGGATGTTCTTGGCTCCAAGCTGGTAAAGCGCGGAATTGATCTTACTGCTATTCGTTGGGGAGACCCCATTCCTGCAGCAGGCTCTACCGTGCGTCAGATTGGCTCAATTGTCTCTGGAATTGACCAGGAGACTGCCAAGAAGATTGCTAAAGATATTCGTGATATGAAAGTTAAGGCTAAGGCAACCGTTGAGGGCGATAAGCTGCGTGTTTCTAGCGCTTCTCGCGATGTTCTTCAGTCTGTGATTGCAAGCCTTAAGGAGAAAGACTATGGCCAGCCCCTCCAGTTCAACAACTATCGATAGGGGCTACAACGTCCTATACATCACGTTAGGATGCGCTAAAAACGAGGTTGATACAGACCGCATGCGTGCGCGTCTTTTGGCCTCTGGTTTTGGTGAAGTTGCAGATCCAGACTCAGCAGATGTTGCAATTATCAACACCTGTTCATTCTTGGCTTCAGCAACAGAGGAGTCCATTGAAGCTACGCTTGAGATTGCTGAGGGCGCTTCTGAGGGAGTCCGTAAGCT
>CAJZJP010000016.1:0-13239 GCA_916050095.1 uncultured Atopobium sp. | reverse complement strand
ATGTAGTCATAATGCGAGATAGCTGGCCATTGGTTATCAATGATGTCGCTAATGGAATCTCTAAGACCAAAAGCCACCAATAAAAGCGCAGTACATCCGGCAATTCCTACCAGCGTCATAATCAAGCGCCGCTTATAGCGGACAAGGTTTCTGATGGTAACTTTCCACGAGAAAGACAATCTGGACCATAGAGGTTCAACGCGCTCAAGCAAAATCTTTGAGCCCGCTTTTGGAGCTTTTGGAAGCATGAGGCTAGATGGCTCTTCTTTCAATGAGGATAAAACAGCAGCCATGGTTGAAAGAAGCGTGATGCCTATACCGGAAAGTCCAGAGAGTAGCGCACTATCAAGCTGAATAGAATAAGGAGCTCCCCCATTTGGGATGGTATAAATTGACCCGTATGCAGAGATAATAACGCCTGGCAACACTTGACTTAAACATGCTATGCCAATAATGGCACCCAAAAGTGAGGCGAGCAAGGCATATAACAGGTACTTTGCCGCAATCTGAGCGGTTGAATAACCAAGCGCCTTATGAACACCAATAAGCGTACGTTCTTCAGAAACCATACGCGTCATACTGGTAAGTGAAACCAGAGCTGCAACCAAGAAGAACATCAGCGGGAATACATTAGCAATATCATTGATACGCTCAGAGTCTGCTTGATAAGCTGCAACACCAATCTCTTTTGTGCGATCAAGTACATACACATCAGGCTCTTTAAGCTCATCAATCTTCTTCTGAGCTTCATCAAGCTCTTTCTGACCGTCAGCAAGTTGTTTCTCAACCTCAGCGCGTTGCTCCTCAAGACTCTGTCTTCCCTCGTTAGTCTGAGTTTCTGCACTTTGGAGGGCTGTTTGTCCTGCGCTCAGGCGGCTAAGCGACGCAGCAAGTTTTTCTTGAGCCGCAGACAGCTGATCTGCAGTAGCACTTCTCGCCTCACTCAAATCCTGACGCGCCTGAGCCACTTGTGACTCTGCCTCATGTAGTTGAGCTGTGCGCTGATCAAGCTCTTCCCTCGCAGCTGCAAGAGTCTGCTGCTGGGTAGCCAATTCTGTCTCTGCAGCCGTAATCTGCGCTTGTGTGGCGAGAAGGGCGTCTACTTGCGTAGTAGCCAGACCTAAAGCGCTGAGCCGTTGCTGCGCTTCTTCAAGACTTGAAGCGGTGATGCCTCGCGCAGCAAGCCCCGCAAGATACGCATCTCTACCCGCTTCAAACGCACTCTTTTGCTGTGTAAACGTTGCTTGTCCTGCATTATAGGCAGCAAGACCAGCCTGATACTGGGCCTCTCCTGCACTGAGCTCAGCTGTACCCTGAGCTATCTGAGCCTCTGAGGCAGTAATCTGAGCTTCCGCTTGGGCAAATTGCTGCTCAGCACTGTAGCGCGAAGCTGTAAGCTGCTGACGTCCCGCATCATATTGACGCTGACCATCAGCCAGTTTTTGCTGTTGAGCGGAAATCTGCGCTTCCGCGTCATCAAGCTTCTTTTGAGCATCCCCTAGTTTATCTGCGGCTTCCTGCCTTGATTGCTCCAGCTTTTGACGAGCCTCATCAACTTGAGTCTGAGCGTCATCTTTGAGCTCTTGCAAACGAAGTGAAGCAAGTGACGGATTCATCTGCGAAATGCGATCTGCAACGCTATCAACGACACTCTGATAGTCTGATGAGCCGCTTTTATAACTGGTAGCACCCTGAACCGTTAGATACGCTTCGGTATAGGGGTCATCATTTGCAAAAGCATCTTCCGTAACATACACAAATTGCTGAACAATGCCATTGCCTAACGATGTAGTACCAAAATTGCTTACATACGGATATGTTGGTGCATTTACAAAGCCAACAACCGTGTACGAACCACCCTTTAAATGAACTCCGTTTGAAGTGTCTGGCAGCTCAATCTGTTGACCAAGGCTAATATCTGCACGTTTCTTGGGATCCGTGCTCATCACGCACTCGTAAGGCCCTTGAGGAAGCCTTCCCTCCACAACTATTGGTTGATTAAGCTCACCAGGTCTAAAAGAACTCACACGAGCAGTAGATTGCGAAGATGTCAGTGTAGCCATAACGTCTACCGTGCGAGAAGGCATAACCGCCTCAACACCCTCAGCTGATGCAAGGGCATGAATGTCTTTCTTGCTTAACCCAAGCGTAGAGATTACACGCAGGTCGTAGAGATGTTGGTTTGCGTAAAACGTATGAGCAGCTTCTTGCATGTCAGGGCTTGCCATTTTGAGGCCAGCAAAAAAACCGCAGCCTAAAGCAACAATTCCTGCAATTGCAAGAAATCTGGCGAGAGACCCTTTGATGGTCCGAGTAATCTCGGTAAAAAGAGCGTGTGGCATGACTACCACTCGACAGTAAGCGCGTCAGCTGGGTGCTGATTAATTTCTACCGATTGAGCTTGACCCTCTTTAACGTGGATTACCCTATCAGCAATTTGAGTGAACGCAAAGTTGTGCGTAACAATAGCCACAGTCTTATGCTGTTCTTTGCACATATCCTGCAAGAGCTTAAGAATTTGCTTTCCTGTTTTATAATCCAGCGCACCTGTTGGCTCATCGCAAAGCAAAAGGCGTGGATTTTTTGCCAAAGCGCGCGCAATAGAGACGCGCTGCTGCTCTCCACCAGAAAGTTGAGCTGGAAAGTTATCCATACGATGCTCAAGACCAACAGCGCGTAGTGCATCTTCTGGCTGCATGGGGTCAAGACAAATCTGTGACGCAAGCTCAACGTTCTCTTTTGCGGTGAGGTTAGGAACTAGATTGTAAAACTGGAAAACAAAGCCAATATCATGACGGCGGTAGAGCGTTCTTTCTTTTTCTGAAAGCCCACCAATTTCTTTTCCGTCTAAATAAATAGACCCGGAGGTACAGGTGTCCATACCTCCGAGCATATTTAAGACAGTTGTTTTACCAGCACCTGATGGGCCTACAATTACGCAAAGCTCTCCCTCTTCTATGGAGAAGTTCATGTCATGGACAGCGTTTACCTTGACGGAGCCCATGGTATACGTCTTTGTTACCTCTTTGAATTCAACAAAAGACATACATTTCTCCTATGAGAAAAATTCTCCTGAACAAGAGGAGGTGTGCGTGAGGAGCTACTCCTGTGGAGCCTCTGGAGCTGCAGGAGCCTCAGGAGCGACGGTTGTGACAGTTGCTTCTGGAGCAGGCGCTGCCGTAGCCTCTGTAGTTACGGGAACTACAGGAGCAACCTCTGCGCCCTCAGTTGCAAGAGGCATTGGAGCAACAACAACCTCTTCCTCCTCAAGATCAGCCTGACGCTGGTCAAACTCTTTCTTAGCACGAACCCAAATGAGAAGCGCAAGAAGAGCGGTAAAGAGCAGGAAGGTAACAATCATGATGTTAAGAATAAGGGTGGTGAAGTTCACTGCCTGGCTGATAGAAATCATCACAGAGAGCTCTGTAAGTGCGGTAGTTAAACCAACTACAGAGAGAATGGAGAGACCCCACCTAAGACGAGGACGGAAGCCCCTCAAAAGACCTGAAACCGCAGCAAAAAGGTAGCACAGGAAAATAATGTAGGTAATACGCGCAAGCATCAGAGAGATAGGGCTTGTCTGACGAGTTGCAAAGTTAAATACCGTGTGGAAATAGCTGAGATACTGAACAGGTGCAACAAAATCAATGACAATAAAAATAAGAGCCACAATTGCTGGGATAGCAATTTTTGCTTTGGGGTTCATGAAACCTCCTCGATTTCTTTATACGACCTGTCTATTTTATCGTATAAACCTATGACCAGTGCGGTAAGTCATGAAAGTCTTTTATATGGTCTTGAGCTTCTTGTTCTCTTTCTGCTAAAGCCTCTCTTAAACCCTTCAATGCATCAAAGGGCATGAATATTTTTGCCCTGTTTGCCCGAGACATGCGGGGGTGTCCGTAGTGCATCTGCGATGCAAACGCCTCCTCTTTTGCACCATCTTCCGCTGGCGAGAAACCCTGTCTAGGCTTCATTGGTTTCTTCTCCACTACGGTGTCCTCCAATCTGAGCATTTCTCTGTCGAGCAGTTGCTTCGGGAAGTAGGTCCATAGCTTTGAGCAAAGAGTTCTTTCCAAACTTCTTCTTTATGGCGTTGATAGTATCTTGGCGCTGGCGTTCTTTCTCTAAAACGGTAGTGTCCTGGAAAAGCGACGTCTGAATACCCGATCCCGTTTCTTCTTGAGTGTTTCCAAAGGTAAGGCCAACGCGATGCACGCTTTCTGAAGGTATTACTCGCTCGTCAAAGAAAGACAAAACCTCTGCCATAAGCTCATCCCTAGAGTTAGTAGGGTAAGAAAGCTTCTTAGTACCGCTACTGGAGGGAATATGTCTTCTCCAGCTTCTATAATCCCCTGTTTGCCTCAGCTCTTCCATCTGGCTCTCTGTTGCCGAATAGCCAATATAGATACCAATAGATGAACAAACCAGCTTTTGCGTTACAAGCTCAAGCGTCAACGCCTCGACCATCTCTTTAAAGATGAGACGTGCACCTTCTGTATCTCTGTTGTGATCAAAGACCTGTGCCGTTGAAACTGAATGGCTTTGAGACTTATAGGCCTTAATATCTGCAATGGTTGTTGGCTCAATGCCCCATGCATGATCAATAAGAATTTCTGCATCAACGCCAAATTCTTTATACAAAGGTTCTGTAGGAGCCATGGCAAGCTGTCCCATGGTGTGAATATTCATTGCCGCAAGACGCTTTTGAATACCTGCACCAATATGCCAAAAATCAGTCAAAGGCTTATGGTTCCAGAGTTTAAGCTTGTACGATTCTTCATCAAGCTCGCCAAAGAAATTTGGGCTGTGCTTTGCTGTAATATCAAGCGCAATTTTTGCCAGATACAAATTTGGGCCCAAACCACAAGTAGCAGGGATACCAGTAGTTTTTGCTACGTCTGCACGGATCTTCTCGCCTAGCTCTCTTGCTGTGCATCCGTAAAGCGATAAGTACGGTGTTACATCAATAAATGCCTCGTCAATGGAGTAAACGTGGATGTCTTCTGGGGCAATGTATTTGAGGTACACCGAATAAACGTCTGCAGAGCGCTCCACATACAAAGCCATACGAGGAGGAGCCACCTCATAGGTAAGGTTTTTGGGAATCTCAAAAACGCGACAACGTCCAGGAACACCCAACGCACGAAGCGCCGGTGAAACCGCCAAACAAATTGTCTTTTCTGTCCTGGTAAGATCAGCCACAACAAGCTTAGCCTTCATGGGATCAAGGCCCCGCTCAACACACTCAACCGATGCGTAGAAACTCTTTAAATCAATGACCAGGTACTGTTTTTGAGAAGGTGTCATGGCTTAGATAAGCACAATACCTTGAGAAACTTTTTCTGCCACGTCATTACCTACAAGATAACGGACAATCTCTAGGCCAAACTTAAGAGCGGTTCCTGCACCTTGGCTGGTAATGAAAGAGCCATCAACACAAACCGCATCTTGCGAAAGATTGGCGTCATTCTCTGAGAGAAAATGCTGGAAACCTGGGTTGGAAGTGGCCTTCTTACCCGTAAGTAATCCACGCTTTGCATAAATTGAAGGAGCGGCGCAAATTGCGGCGAGCGCACGACCATCTGCTGCAAACGCATCAACTGCCTGCATAAGTGGCTTACAAGCCTCAAGATTAGTGGTTCCGGGAAGACCACCAGGAAGCACCAACATGCTGTAATCATCAAACGAGACCTGACTGAGCAGCTTGTCTGTTAAAAAAGTAACCTGGTGAGAAGAAGTCACGCTCAGAGAATCAGATATAGACACTTTGTCACAGGGAATACCTGCACGATACAGGACGTCAACAACGCTCAGTCCCTCAATCTCTTCACAACCATCAGCAAAAAAGACAGCAACGCGCTTGTCAGTACATGGTGTAAACATCTGACTCCCTTCTCGACTAAAACTAGTACAAGTGTACGCCTTTTTACACAAAAAAGGACACTCAAGTTTGTGCTTGAGTGTCCAAAATTTTACCCAGTTAAACTGTTACAGAAAGTACCCGTCAAGCCCCCTATAGCCTGGCGAGAAACCCTACTCCTCGCTAATACCCTCGTTAATAGCCTGAGCAATAACTTCCTGATCATTAGAGCTACGAAGCAAAGACTTAAACTCATCTCTCATCAGAAGAACAGCGGTCTTAGAAAGAAGCTTGATGTGAGTGGTGCCAGCCTCTCCATCTGGAACAAGCAGTGCAATAGCAACATCAACGGGCTTCTCGTCAAAGGAAGGCCACTCAAGAGGGGTGCTGTTCTTGAAGACAAAGACAGCTGCATCCTTGATGGCAGCATCTTTTGCGTGAGGAACTGCAAAGCCGTCAGTCATGCCGGTCTCACCCATCTCCTCACGAGCTAAGAAAGCGTTGTAAACAGCGTCTGCATTATCAGTTACGCCAGCCTCCTGAGCCTTATTGGAAATAAAACGCAGGACATCATTACGGCTCGCTGCGTTCTGATTAACAAAAACGTTGTCTGCTTTAACAAAACCGCTCATGAATCTTCCTTCCGTATGTTTGAGCTTTGTGGCTCAGTAACTTCGTATGTAGTAATAATACCCGCAATGAAACAAAATTTACCTTGAGAAACTTTACTTTAGAGCCATCCTCAAAATCTGTTGAACATCTGCTGTTTTAAGCTGCATAAAGTTACCTGCATGATCTCCGCCGCGAGCGTCAATAGTGCCCTCAGCCATCTGAAGAATATCCTCTTCAGAAGGGGCAACTCCAAGCTCTGCAAGGGAGGTTGGCATACCAATTGCATGACACCACTGGTTCCAAGCTTCAATTCCTGCAAGGCCTGTAGCTGTTGCGTTGTGGAAGTTGTTTTGAACTCCAAAAACATTGACGGCAAACTGTGCAAAGCGCTCTGGATCTTGACTCATAACGTATTTTGCCCAACTTGCCCAAATAGCCGTGAGGCCAGCACCGTGAGCTACGTCGTACTTTGCACTGAGCTCATGCTCAATTGCATGAGAGGCAAAATCGCTTACGCGACCAGTACCGGTAAGTCCGCAGTGAGAAAGCGATGAGGCCCAGAGCAAATCTGCTCGTGCAGCATAGTTTTCTGGTTCTTTAATGGCAACCAGAACAGCTTCTTTTACGGTACGCAAGAGTCCCTCGGCAAGCTCGTCGGTGAGCGCCACGTCCTTCTCGAGTGTAAAGTAGCGCTCCATGGTGTGCATCATGATATCTGCGCCTGTTGACGCCGTCTGATAAGCGCTTACAGAATAGGTGAGCTCTGGATTCATGATGGCAAAGCAAGGACGGCCACTCTGATGGTGATAAGAACGTTTAAGCACGTGACCATCAGCCAGCGTAATGTTCATGACAGAAGAATCTGAGGTCTCAGAGCCAGTTCCTGCGATAGTAGAAATGACGCCAAGAGGAACTGCCTTTGAAACACTGACCTTATGCAAATAGAGGTCTTCAAGAGAAATGTCATTGGCCAGGCCGTATGCAATCGCCTTAGCGGAATCCATGACAGACCCGCCGCCGATAGCCAAAATGAAGTCAACACCCTCGCGTTTACCCAGCTCTACAGCTTCTTCTGCAAGCTCTAAACGAGGGTTAGGAACAACTCCACCACAATCAACATAAGCAATTCCAGCATCGCTTAAAAGCTGATGAATCTGGTCAAGCAAGCCGCTCTTTACCACATGATTGCCACCAAAATGCACCAGCACCTTGCTGCCTCCATGAGCAAAGACAAGCTCTGCCGCACGAAGCTGAGTATCTTTTCCAAAAACAACCTGAGTAGGTACAACGTATTCAAAATTAACCATGATCAAAGACCTTTCTTACCTACTCGAGCAACATCTTAAGCGCGAGGCTCTTCTCCCCACCAGAACGTTGCAACAGTTCCAGGACCAGTATGAACGCCAATTGTTGCACCAATAGTAAAGATGTTGATATCGCCTGTCTGAGGAAGTTTTTCTTTAATAAGCTCTTTAACAGCCTGAGCATCAGAAGCGCACTCGGAGTTAGAGATAAATACCTTACGCGCATAAGCGTTTCCCCGCTCAGCAGTCTGAGTCATAATCTCAACAACGCGAGCAGTTGCCTTCTTTTTGCCACGTGCCTTCTCTTTAACAGCCAAAGAGCCGTCGGCCTCGACATCCATAACAGGACAAATGTTAAGCATGCCGCCAAGCAGGCCAGCTGTCTTAGAAATGCGACCGCCGCGAACAAAGAAGGTCAAATCTGTAGAGAAGAACCAGCCATACACACGATGACGTGCTTCTTTAGCCCATGCAACTGCCTCGTCAAAAGACAGGCCTTCATCGCGTTTATCGGCAAGACCATCTACCAAGAGACCATAACCAGAAGATGCCTGCAGAGAGTCAACAACCTCAATCTTTCTGTCAGGGAACTCCTGCTCAATCTCTACCTTTGCCTGGCAAGCAGACTCGTATGTTCCAGAAACGCCAGAACTTAACGAAACATGAAGAACGTCTTTGCCTTCCTCCAGGAAAGGACGCCAGAAGGCCATGTACTCACCAATTGATACCTGTGAAGTGCGGCACTCAGCACCTGCAAGCATCTTTTTAAAGAGATCAGCTGGTGCATTAGTGCGACCAAAGTCATCCTTGCACTGAACACCATCAAGTTCGTAGTTGAAATATACGTATTTCACATCTCGTGACTGAAGGTACTTCTCACTTACATCGGCCGTAGAACAACAGGTCAAAACGTAGTTGGACATACAAGTCTCCTTGAAATATCTTCTTGCATAAAACAATCGCACACACTTATTTTTCTTGCAGATGTGAGTATACTTCTAATCTCATTTTTATGCTGCTTGTGGGGCGTTCCAAGTGCAAAATCACGTATACTTGCACGCGTTTGATTTTCTCAGAACACTACCTATACCTTAACTTTTATCTTCGACGGGAATGGATAGCGCGTGGCATTATCAGATCTTTCTACTAGAAACTCTTCCAGACTCACACTAGATACTTCTTCTACGCTTGTATGGAAGTTTGCTCTTCTTGTCTGCGCACTTATCTGGGGCGGATCTTTTGTCGTTATCAAAGATGCAATTAGTTACATCTCGGCAGCTTGGCTTATGACCTTACGTTTTGTCTTTGCTGTAGGTATTGTTGCCATCATCTTTAGAAAAAACCTTAAAGAACACTTGGATGCCACACATATCAAATACGGCGTGCTTTTAGGCGTTCTTAACGGTTTAGGATATCTTTTCCAAAATGGAGCTCTTGCTTATACCACTGCAGGTAAAGCTGCTTTTATTGCATCAATTTATTGCGCGATGATTCCGTTTGTAAACTGGCTCATTGCAAAGAAAAAACCTCATGGAACCAGTATTTTTGCAGCCTTTTTATGCGTAGCTGGCATTGGTCTTATCTCACTGGGCACTGATTTTTCGTTCTCGTTTGGCTTGGGCGAGCAGATGACATTGCTTTCAGCTATTATTTTTGCCTTTGATTTTGTGCTTATTGCCGAGCTTGCTCACAAATACGACATCATCACACTTACGGTGGTGCAGCTTGGTGTGAGCGCCCTTCCCTGCCTTGCCTACGCGCTTTGCTTTGAAACGGTTCCCAATTTTGCGGTATTGCCCACAAATGCCTGGGTTGCTCTCGCCTACATCACTCTTATTGCAACCGCGCTAACCGGTGTTTTGCAGAACCGCGCACAGAAGTCAGTTGCTCCTGTTCAAGCTTCACTGATTATCTCCCTGGACAGTATTTTTGCAGCAATTTTTGGCGTTATTTTCCTTGCCGAAGTTATTACCCCTACGATTTTCCTGGGCTTTATTGTTATCTTTGTTGCAATCTTTATCAGTGAGCTTGGCGAGAAACCCGCAGAGCCCCAAACTTCTTCAGAAAACTAAAGCTCTCTATACAACACGATCCTAAACAAAAAGCCCGCATACGCGGGCTTTTTTATTGCGCTTTGGAGCTCTTACATCTCACGAGAGCTCATCATAGGCCCATCGGACCAAAGTGTAATCTCTCCTGAAGCTAGTGTTTTAGGAACATCAATAAGACGCTGGTTGGAAGAGCCTCTAAAACGCAAGGTAATATCGTGGAGACTCTGAACCCATGGACCGTCTACCAGTACATCAATACAAGACAGAATACGATCAGTGTACTCTGTGTGCCACTTTCCCTCGGTCAGCTGATCCCAGGTGTGACCCGAATACATCCAAATGCTCTTTTGTGGGTAGGTAGCTCTGACCTTCTCGACAAACTCAACAAGACCTTCTTGGTTTTCTGGCTCAAAAGGCTCTCCACCAAGGATGGAAAGACCGTTGATATAGACAGGTGCAAGAGAGTCAATAATCTCTTGCTCAACTTCTGGAGTAAACTCTCCGCCGCTCTTGAAGTCCCACGCCTCGTAATTAAAGCAGCCTTCACAGTGCAGACGGCAGCCCGAAACAAACAGAGTTGTTCTTACGCCAACACCATTTGCAATATCTGAAAACTTAATATTTGAATAGTTCATACATACCCTTTGATGGGTAACATCCACATATTGTGGATGTTACCTGATAGAGATAATAAAAACGAGCAGAAGGGCCAAGGCGCACTTCTGCTCGTTTGTCTGGTACTTAAAACTTAGAGGTGAAGGACGCGGTCCTTGATCTCCTGGGTACGGCCCTGGTTCCAGAACTGAGTACCAATGTAGCCGCAGGTACGACGAGCAACGTTCATCTTGGTCTGATCACGGTTACCGCAGTGTGGGCACTCCCAAACCAGCTTACCGTCCTCCTCGACAATCTGAATCTCACCGTCATAACCGCACTCCTGGCAGAAGTCAGACTTGGTGTTGAGCTCTGCATACATGATGTGGTCATAGATGAACTGCATGACGCTGAGAACAGCCTCGATGTTGTCCTGCATGTTAGGAACCTCAACGTAAGAGATTGCTCCACCTGGGGAAAGACGCTGGAACTCAGACTCAAACTGGAGCTTCTGGAATGCGTCAATCTCTTCTGCAACGTGGACGTGGTAGCTGTTGGTGATGTAGCCCTTATCGGTGATGCCCGGGATAACACCAAAGCGACGCTGAAGTGCCTTAGCAAACTTGTAGGTAGTGGACTCAAGAGGAGTTCCGTAGAGGGAGTAATCGATATCCTCTGCTTCCTTCCACTCGGTGCACTTATCGTTCATGTGCTGCATAACCTGGAGTGCAAATGGAGTTGCCTCTTTGTCAGTGTGGCTGTGACCAGTCATAGCCTTAACGCACTCGTACAGGCCTGCATAACCAAGGGAGATAGTGGAATATCCGCCGTAAAGCAAAGGATCGATAACCTCACCCTTGTCCAGGCGAGCAAGTGCGCCGTACTGCCAAAGGATAGGAGCAGCATCGGACAGGGTACCCTTCAGGCGATCGTGACGAGCGCGAAGTGCACGGTGGCAAAGCTCAAGACGCTCATCAAAGATCTTCCAGAACTTGTCCATATCGCGACCAGCAGAAAGAGCAACGTCAGGAAGGTTGATAGTTACAACACCCTGGTTGAAGCGGCCGTAATACTTAGGCTTGTTTGGCTCATAGTTCTTTGCGCGAGCAACGTTGTTGAAGCCATTACCAGAACGGTCTGGAGTCAGGAAGGAACGGCAGCCCATGCAAGTGAAGGTATCGCCCTCGCCTTCCTTCTCGCCCTTAGAAAGCTTGTACTCCTTCATCTTCTTCTCAGAGATGTAGTCAGGGACAAGGCGGCGAGCGGTGCACTTTGCAGCCATCTGAGTGAGGTAGTAGTACTTGGAATCCTCGTAAACGTTGTCCTCTTCAAGAACGTAGATGAGCTTAGGGAATGCAGGAGTAATCCAGACACCCTCCTCGTTCTTTACGCCCTGGTAACGCTGACGGAGCATCTCCTCAATGATGAGTGCAAGATCCTGCTTCTCCTGCTCATTCTTTGCCTCGTTGAGGTACATGAAGACAGTAATGAAAGGAGCCTGGCCGTTGGTGGTCATCAAAGTGACAACCTGGTACTGAATGGTCTGAACGCCACGAGAAACCTCATCACGAAGGCGCTTCTCAACCATCTCGTTGAGCTGCTCAGCAGAGAGCTCAACACCGACGGAGTTCATCTCCTCCATAACGGTCTTGCGGATCTTCTTACGAGAAACATCAACAAAAGGAGCAAGGTGAGCCAGAGAGATGGACTGACCACCGTACTGGCAGGATGCTACCTGAGCAATGATCTGAGTTGCAATGTTGCATGCAGTGGAGAAGCTGTGTGGACGCTCAATCAGAGTACCGGAGATAACAGTGCCGTTCTGCAGCATGTCATCAAGGTTGATGAGGTCACAGTTGTGCATGTGCTGTGCAAAGTAATCGGAATCGTGGAAGTGGATGAGACCCTCGTTGTGAGCAGCAACAATATCCTCTGGAAGAAGCTCGCGCTGAACGAGGTCCTTAGAAACCTCACCAGCCATGTAGTCACGCTGAACAGAAACAACGGTAGGGTTCTTATTGGAGTTCTCCTGCTTGACTTCCTCGTTGTTGCACTCAATCAGAGACAGAATCTTGTCATCGGTGGTGTTCTTGTGACGCTTCTGGTTCTGGATGTAGCGATAAATGATGTACTTACGAGCAACCTCAAAGCGGTCAAGAGCCATGAGCTGATCCTCGACAAGGTCCTGGACCTCCTCGACGGTGACGGTGTGTCCAGCCTTCTCACACTCATCGGTAACGTTGAGGGAAGCAAACTGAATCTCACGCTCAGTCAGGCGCTGATCCTCAGGGACCTCTGCGTTAGCCTTAGCGATTGCGTTAACAATCTTCTCAACCTCGAAGGTGACCTCTGAGCCATTGCGCTTGATAATCTTCATGTGCAAACTCCTTGAACAAACGTTGGTGAAAGCAACGCTTTCATGCGTGTTTAATTGGATTATCACTGCGGTTCCTAAGCTTTTGCCTAAGCGAAGTAGTTGGGAACCCGCTTGTGTGATGGAAACTACTATGCCACAAGTTATAGTGTTTGGGTTCGAGAACTATAACAATATATTGTGAAATTTCCACACGAATACAAAATTATGTATTGACACGTTGCGGCAACCAATATCTCTGCAGGTAGAAAATTAGCTAGAAACTTCGCTAATTACAAAATTTATTAATGGTCAAAAAATAATTCGATTTTTTGTAAGTAGGCATTCGTCGCCTTTCACAAATGCGCCACAATTCGTCCCTCAGCGCTCACTTGTGTTGAGCATTTGGGGACTAAAAAAGCCGACACAAAATGCCGGCTTTGGTGGCTAGTCTAGTGGAGG
>CAJZJP010000015.1:0-13442 GCA_916050095.1 uncultured Atopobium sp. | reverse complement strand
CCAACTTCAATTACCTCTTGGTTTGCAGCAGCACTTGAGGATTAACGCTTGGAGCGGTAAGGTTTTCTCGTCACGTATTTAAGGAGCGCCTGTGAAGAAAAACGATCCTACACCTTCAGTTATTCCCGACATTGTCATTATTACGGGTATGTCTGGATCGGGTCGCACGCAGGCGCTTCATGTGTTTGAGGACATGGGTTATTTCTGCATTGATAACCTGCCACCAGCTCTTATTTTGCAGCTTTCTAACCTTGTGGGCATTAACACGGGCGTTGGTCGTCATCTGGCAGTTACCTGTGATTTGCGCTCGCAAGGTCTTTTTGATGACATCTCTGAAGCTCTGAAGTCTCTTGCAGATCACGAGCTCACCTACAAGATTGTCTATCTGGACTCTTCAGACGAAGTGCTTATGCGTCGCTATAGCGAGAACCGCCGTCGTCATCCTTTGGCGCAGGAGGGAGAACATCTCTCATCTGCAATTTCTAGGGAACGCACACAGCTCCAAGACATAAAAGCGCTGGCAGATGTTGTCCTGGACACTTCGTCCATGCGTACTAATACGCTTAAGAGTCGCCTTCGTCGCGCATTTTCAGAGCTTGCTGAACAGCAGCTCATGGATGTTAGCGTGTTTTCCTTTGGCTTCAAAAATGGTTTGCCCGTTGAGGCTGACCTTATGATTGACGTGCGCTTCCTGCCCAATCCTTACTATGATCCAGAGCTTAGGCCACTTACCGGCCTTGACGAGCCAGTAGCTCAGTTTGTCCTTACGCATGGCACTACCAAGAAATTCCTTAAGTCTTGGTTTGAGCTGCTTGATGTGGTTATGCCTGGTTATGTACAGGAAGGCAAGAGCTTGCTTTCTATTGCGGTAGGCTGCACGGGTGGCCAGCATAGAAGCGTTGCAATCGCACGTGCTACTGCAGAGCACCTGACAAGCCAGGGATATCGCGTAACGCTCTTCCATCGCGATCTTGATGCGGCTCAGAAGAAGTCTCAGCAGGCTGAGTAGAAGTTAATCTGTCATGTCCTATACAGCCCTGGTAAAAAATGAGCTGGTCAGCGTACCAGAAATTCAGACGGACTGTGAATTAGCCCAGCTTTCTGCGCTTATTCGTGTTTCCGGAACGTTATCGATGCACGGTCCTGGCAAATTTGCCGTTCGCATTGTTACCGAGACTGGCACGGTTGCCCGTACCGTTATTAGTTCTTCTCGCCGTTTGTTTGATCTGGGTACTTCCGTTGAGTACCGTCGCTCTATCATGCATAAGAAACGCAACTATTTGCTTGAGATTTCTAACCAGGATTCACTTGCAGAAGCACTGTCCGCTCTTGGCATTTATATACCGGGAGAAGGCCTGGTAAGTGGCATTCCTAAAAGCGTTATCCGCACCAAACAGGCGCAGCGAGCTTTTTTGCGCGGAGCGTTTATGGCGGGCGGATTTTTGGCCGATCCCTTAAAAGATTTTCACTTAGAGATTGCTGTCTCGGGAGAAAGATTTGCCACTGAACTGGTAAAACTTATGGGATCCATTGGAGTCAAGGCGCGTCTTAATCATCGTAATCGCCACACCAACGCACTGATGCGTACCAGAGAAATTTATGCCGTCTACCTTAAGAGCTCTGACGACATCATCAAGTTTTTGCGAGAGATTGGTGCGCCCACCATGGCGCGCGCTATTGCGTTTACCCGTGTACAAAAGCATTATCGCAACAACGTCAACCGAGTTGTCAACGCAGAGATGGCTAATCAAACACGCTCTTCAAATGCAGCGGCAGACCAGTTAGCGCTCATAGAAAAGGCCGAGAAACTCATTGGACTCAGAGCTCTGCCGCCAGCGGTCAGAGATTTTTGTCTTGCGCGAAAAGATAACCCTGAGCTGTCATTATCAGCGCTGGGGGAGTCGTTTGTACCACCCGTATCCAAGTCCGCTATGTATCACCGATTGCTTCGTTTGGAAAAAATCGTTCAGGATTTAGAAAAAGATGCATAAGTTATCGGCGAGTGCGGTAAAATACTCGGTGTACGGTTTAAATGTTAATGAATCCGGAGAATGGCTCTGGGTCACCGAAAGGAGCATTACGTATGGCAGTAAAGGTTGCTATTAACGGTTTTGGCCGCATTGGTCGCCTTGCATTTAGGCAGATGTTTGGTCACGAGGGTTCCGAGATTGTTGCAATCAACGACCTTACTTCTCCAGAGATGCTTGCATATCTTCTGAAGTATGACTCTACTCAGGGCAACTATTCCCGCGATCACAAGGTAGAGGCAACTGACCACTCCATCATCGTTGACGGTCACGAGATTGTTATTTACAAGGAGGCAGACGCTAACAACCTGCCTTGGGGCGATCTCAACGTTGACGTTGTTCTTGAGTGCACCGGTTTCTACACTTCTAAGGACAAGGCACAGGCTCACATCAACGCTGGTGCTAAGAAGGTTGTCATTTCTGCTCCAGCAGGCAATGACCTCCCAACCATCGTCTTCAACGTTAACCATGAGACCCTCACTGCAGATGACAACATCATCTCTGCAGCTTCCTGCACCACTAACTGCCTTGCTCCTATGGCAAAGGGTCTCAACGACTTCGCTACTATCAAGTCCGGTATCATGACCACCATTCACGCATACACTGGTGACCAGATGATCCTCGACGGCCCACAGCGCAAGGGTAACTTCCGTCGTTCCCGTGCTGGTGCAGAGAACATCGTTCCTAACTCCACTGGTGCTGCTAAGGCTATCGGCCTTGTTCTTCCTGAGCTCAACGGCAAGCTCATTGGTGCTGCTCAGCGCGTTCCTACGCCAACTGGCTCCCTCACCAACCTCTATGCTGTTGTTGACAAGAAGGTCACCGTTGACGAGGTCAACGCTGCAATGAAGGCTTACGCAGAGACCATTCCAGAGACCTTTGGTTACAACGAGGATGACATTGTCTCCCGCGACATCGTCGGCGAGACTCACGGTTCCATCTTCGACGCAACTCAGACCATGTGCTCTGACCTTGGCGATGGCACCACTCTTGTTCAGGTCACCTCTTGGTACGACAACGAGAACTCCTACACTTCTCAGATGGTCCGTACCATCAAGTACTTCGAGAAGTTCGTTGCTTAAGTTCTAGTTACATAGACGCCTTAGGCGCGGTCGCAGCATCTGCCGCGATCGCGCCTTCTTTTGTTGGAAACGTATTTAAAGGAGTGACATGGCTTTTACAAAGAAGACTGTCCGCGATGCAGATGTTGATGGTAAGCGCGTACTTATGCGCGTTGACTTCAACGTGCCTCTAAAGGACGGCGTTGTTACTGACGACACCCGCGTTCGCGCTGCACTTCCAACCATTCAGTATCTTCTCGACCACAACGCAAAGGTCATCCTGATGAGCCACCTTGGCCGTCCAGATGGCACCGGCTTCCAGCCAGAGCTTTCCCTGCGTCCAGCTGCAGAGAAGCTTGCTGAGCTTCTTGGCCGCGAGGTTAAGTTTGTTGAGGACACGTATGGCGAGAAGGCCCGTGAGGCTGTAGACGCACTCAAGGACGGCGAGGTTCTTGTTCTTGAGAACGTCCGTTTTGACAAGCGTGAGAAGAAGAACGATCCAGAGATTGCAAAGACCCTTGCATCTTATGGTGACATCTTTGTTCTTGATGCCTTTGGTACCGCTCACCGTGCACAGGGCTCTGTTGTGGGACCAGCAGCTTACCTTCCTGCATATGCTGGCTTCCTGCTTGAGAAAGAGGTTGACACTCTTACCTCTATCTTCTCTAACCCAGAGCGCCCACTTGTAGCTATCGTTGGTGGCTCCAAGGTTTCTTCTAAGATTGGTGTTCTTGATCACCTTATCGATTCCGCTGATACCCTCATCATTGGTGGTGGTATGGCTTACACCTTCTTCCTGGCAAAGGGTTATACCGTTGGTACTTCTCTTCAGGAGCCAGACTGGATTGAGCGCGCAGGTGAGATGCTCAAGAAGGCAGAGGAGAAGGGCGTTAAGATTCTGCTTCCTGTTGACAACGTTGTTACCGATCACTTTGGTGAGGACGCTGTTGGTGAGGTAGTTCCTTCCGATCAGATTCCTGCAGACCGCATGGGTATGGACATTGGTCCTAAGACCGTTGAGCTTTACTCTGAGGCTATCAAGGGTGCAAAGACCGTCTTCTGGAATGGTCCTATGGGCGTCTTTGAGTTTGACCAGTTTGCAAAGGGCACTGAGGCTGTTGCTCGTGCTGTTGCAGATGCTGATTGCACTTCTATCATCGGCGGCGGCGATTCTGTTGCAGCAGTTAACAAGTTCCACCTTGCTGACAAGATGAGCTGGATTTCCACTGGCGGCGGCGCTTCCATGGAGCTCGTTGAGGGTAAGGCACTTCCAGGAGTGGAGGCGCTTCTCGATGCGTAATCGTATGATCGCAGGTAACTGGAAGATGAATGAGACTTTCGCTGAGGGCGTTGAGCTTGCTCAGGGAATTGTCGATCAGCTTGCTTCCGGTACCGGAAACGTTGATGTTGTTATTGCTCCACCTCTTGTAGACCTTAAGGGTGTCTCTGAGGTTCTTACCCAGGCCAACTCTTCTGTTGCTCTCTCTGCTCAGAATGTGTACTGGGAGGAGTCTGGTGCATTTACTGGTGAGACCTCTCCAGCAATGCTGACCTCTGTTGGTGCAACTTACTGCATCATTGGTCACTCTGAGCGCCGTGGTTACTTTGGCGAGACTGACGAGGACATTAACCGCAAGGCAAAGGCACTGATGGCTCATGACATTGTTCCTATTTCTTGCTGCGGTGAGTCTCTTGAGGTTCGTAACGCCGGCACTCACGTTCAGTTTGTTGTTGACCAGATTAAGGCAGATACCAAGGGTCTAGAGATTACAGATCCTTCCAAGTACGTTATTGCTTATGAGCCAATCTGGGCAATTGGTACTGGTATGACCGCAACTGCTGATGACGCACAGGAAGTCTGCGGCGCAATCCGTAAGACCCTGGTAGAGATCTTTGGTGCAGAAATTGCAGACGGTATCCGTATTCTTTACGGTGGTTCTGCAAAGCCAGAGAACGTTGGCGGCTTCCTCGAGAAAGAGGACGTCGACGGCGCACTTGTTGGTGGCGCATCTCTCAAGGCTGATTCCTTCGTTGCAATGGTAAAGAGCGCAATGAACTAAACTCTGACAAAGTTCCTTACCACCGGTGAGGTGCTTGTCCCATCTGTTAAGTTCTTGTTTGTTTTGCAACTTGGCACACGTCATTCCCAAAGGGGAGTGGCGTGTGCTATTCTTTTTTGTTGTACGTGAAAATAACTAGGGCTGGATTTTCTCGCCAGCAAGAGGGGGAACCTCGTGGGCGTTCTGAATACAATTCTTTTAGTGCTGTTTGTACTTTCTGGCATTTTGACGGTGCTGCTTGTCTTGGCACACTCTGGAAAGGGCACCGGCGTTTCTGACATGATTGCTGCATCTATGTATAACGCAAGCGCTGGTTCAGGCATTATGGAGAAGAACCTTGATCGCCTTACCATCATCACTACAACCATCTTCTTGGTCTGCGCTATTGTGATGGCTTTGACGTTCCCCGTTGGCGCTATTGGCTAAGTAGTCGCTTGCATATTTGAATTACCTGCCGAGAAATTCGAGTTTCTCGGCATTTTTTATTCGTAGCCTGCGGAGCATGTGAAAATTTGCTGTTGGGAATAACGACAAAATGCTTGGATGCGACAGATAGCAGTTTTCTTTTACTTCTTAACAGAATTTTCAATAACGTTTCTCATATGTAAACAAATTTGATTGTGACCTGCACGCAGGACTTTAACAGTCATTATATGTGGATACGTTTTACTGGGATTGGTATGCATAATCTTGGATATCTGAGAGATATTTTTGGGTTAGACAACTTATCCATGGTAAAATTGCACTTTGCTGTGTATTCACGGCATGTTTGTTGTAGGAATGCTAGGTTGCCATACCGAGAAAACCTCGCTTATCGGGTGGATAAGCGCAAGGCGGTGAGGAGAGTCAATGGCACGGTTTGTTTGGTACGTTACAAAGAGGATTTTGAGCTACATTGTGATGATTTTTGTTGCAACTTCGCTCACATTCTTCCTCGCATCATCATTTATGAACCCACGCTCCAACTTTGAGCAGCGTACTCCACGTCCTCCACAGGAGTCTATTGAGGAAAACCTGTATAGGACTAATCTGAATGATAAGACTCCAGTTATTGAACGTTATCAGGTTTGGGTTACCAATCTATTTACCAAGTTTGATCTTGGTATGACTCCAACAGGCGATAACGTTAACCGTGAGATGAGCTCAAAGTTTATGGCTTCCATTGAGCTCATGACTCCAGCAACTATTTTGTCAGTTGTTATTGGTGTTAGCCTGGGCGTTTATACTGCCCAACGTCAGTATCAGTGGCAGGACCGCTTCTTAAGTGGTGTTGCTTCGGTTCTGCTGGTTATCCCAACTGTTGTTATGGCAATTTTGATTGTTTTTGCAGCAATCGAGATTAACGCACGTGCCGGTTCTCGTATTTTCTATGTAACCGATCTTTCTAGTGGAGATACCGGAAACTTCTTCACTTGGCTCATTGACTTCCTCCAGCACATTATTCTTCCAACCATTGTTCTTACTATCGTAAGTTCCGTTGGTTACCACCTCTCTCAGCGTACCTACCTACTTGACGAGATGCACGCAGACTATGTTCGTACCGCTCGCGCAAAGGGACTTACTCGTAAGAAGGCAATTCGTAAGCACGCTCTTCGCGTCTCTTTGATTCCAACCGCTGTTTCAGTTGCTTTCTCTCTTGCAGGTATCTTCACAGGTGCTGTTATGACCGAGAAGGTCTTTGCAATTCACGGTCTTGGTGAGTACTTCATTAACTGTATTAACAACAACAATATTCACGGTGCAGTTGCAGTTGCAGCTTTCTCTGGCGCAATGACTCTTGTTGGTGCTCTTCTGGCTGACCTCTTTGCTGCTGCTCTTGATCCACGAATTAAGATGAGCTAAGGAGGCGGACATGTCTAAAGAAGAGCTTCAGAATAAAGACGAGAAAAACGTCTCCATTGATGCAGGTCTTACTAACGCTGAGCGTGAGCTTCAGGCAGATGCTAAGTCTGACAATAAAGAAGTTAAAAGAATTAGTTATGCTGGCCTGATTGCAAGGCGTTTCTTCCGCCAGCGTTCCGCAGTAATCGGTTTGATTATTCTTGGAATTATGGTTCTCATTGCAGTTTTTGGACCATATGCCACCCCATTTAATTACACAGATGCTGACTTTACTGCAATTAACATGGCTCCTAATGCAAAGCATTGGTTTGGTACTGATGGTGCTGGCATTGACCTGTATGCCTGCGTTGTCCACGGCCTTGGTCGTTCGTTGACCATTGGTATTAGCTACGCAATCTTGACTACTATCATCTCTGCAATTATTGGTACTGCCATTGCCTATGTCCGTGGCATTCCAGAGAAGATTGGTATGTGGCTTCTTGATATGCTCATGGTCATTCCTAGCTTCTTGCTGGTTGCTATGATTGTTCGTGCAGCAGGTGGTGAGTCTGGTTGGCTCATGCTTATCTTTGGTCTGACTGCTTTTGGTTGGATTGGCCGCGCGCGTACTATCCGCACCATGGCTCTGTCTTTGCGTGAGAGAGATTACGTCAAGGCTGCTAAGTACATGGGTGTTCCACCATTTACCATCATTGTTCGCCACCTTATTCCAAACCTTGGTTCAATTCTTATTATTGACTTGGTCTTGGCTGTTATTGGCGGCGTTAACTCTGAGACTGCATTCAGCTTCTTGGGCCTTGGTATTAAGGCACCAGATACTTCTCTTGGTTACCTTCTGAGTGCTGGTTCTTCTGCAATGCTTACTACTCCATGGATGATTCTGATTCCATCGGCATTTCTGATTGTTGTTTGTGTTGGCCTGCAGCTCATCGGCGATGGCCTTCGCGATGCCTTTGACCCTTATTCACGCGCTGCTGGTAGCGTCAAAGATCAGGAAGAGGATTCTTCCAAGGATGACGCTCAGCTTGATGATCTTGAGGGTAGCATCGTTTCTGAAGAAACTACGGAGCGTGCATAATGTCTGACACTACTACTACTTCAACAAAGCAGGGAAGTGTAGAGATGGACGATGTCCTTCGCTACGAGCTGCTTGAGTCAAACGGTCCAAAGGGTGCTCCAACAGGAGATCCAGTTCTTTCTGTTCGTAACCTTAAGGTTTCCTTTAATACTGAGGCTGGTCGTGTAGACGCAGTTCGCGGTGTTAACTTTGACCTTTGGGGCGGCCGTACTCTTGGTATCGTAGGTGAGTCTGGTTCTGGTAAGTCAGTAACCGCTCTGTCTCTTATTGGTCTTCTTGATGACAACGCTCATGTTACCGGCTCTATTAAGCTTGGTAATGAGGAGCTCATTGGTAAGACCGACGAAGAGATGTCAGAGCTTCGTGGTACTAAGATTTCTATGATTTTCCAGGATCCACTGTCTGCTTTGACCCCAATGTTCTCTATTGGAGATCAGCTTGCAGAGGCTCTGCTTACCCACAATCCTCATATGAGCAGATCAGACGTTCGTAAGCGTTGTATTGAGCTTCTCTCCATTGTTGGTATTACTGATCCAGAGAATCGTCTGGATTCTTTCCCACATGAGTTCTCTGGTGGTATGCGCCAGCGTGTTGTTATCGCAATTGCAATTGCAAACAATCCTGACATCATCATTGCAGACGAGCCAACTACCGCTCTTGACGTAACTATTCAGGCTCAGATTCTTGACGTCTTGAAGGTTGCACAGAAAGAGACGGGTGCAGCAGTTGTTCTGATTACTCACGACCTTGGTGTTGTTGCAGGTACCGCTGATGACATTATGGTTATGTATGCAGGTCGTGGCGTAGAGCGCGCAAGTGTTGATACACTTTTTGCTGAACCTCGTCACCCTTATACCATGGGTCTTCTGGGCGCTGTTCCAAAACCTCACCTTCAGGCAGAGCACAGGCTTGTTCCTATTAAGGGTAATCCACCATCACTTGCTGCCATTCCAACTGGTTGTCCTTTTAACCCACGTTGTCCTATGGCTACCGAGGAATGCTCCAAGAAAGAGCCAGTGCTGCTTCCTGCAAATGCTGCCGAGGGTCACTTGGCATCTTGCCACCACCTTCAGGAGATTTGCGAGAAGAAGCTCACTTACGCTGAGGTATATCCAGACTTTGAGCCAATCCTTCCAAAGTGGGTTGATGTTCCTCGTAACGAGCGTCCTGTTGTACTTAAGGTTGAGAATCTTACCAAGACTTTCCCTGTTCAGGGTAAGGGCTTTATTAGACGCAGCAAGGGCACTATGACTGCTGTGGACCGTGCAAGCTTTGAGATCCATGAGGGAGAAACCCTTGCGCTTGTTGGTGAGTCCGGTTCTGGTAAATCAACAACTCTGATGCAGATTATGGATTTGCTGAAGCCTGAGGATGGTCGTATTACGGTCCTTGGCAAAGATGTTGCTGAGCTTAAGAATGCTGCACAGCGTAGAGAGCTTCGTAAAGATCTTCAGGTTATCTTCCAGGATCCAATGAGTTCTCTGGACCCACGTATGCCTGTCTATGACGTTTTGGCTGAGCCACTTCAGGCACAGGGTTGGAACAAAGAGGATATTAATACTCGTATTGGCGAGCTTATGCGTCTGGTTGGTATCAACCCAGACTATGTTGACCGCTTCCCATCCCAGTTCTCTGGTGGTCAGCGTCAGCGTATTGCCATTGCTCGTGCTCTTGCAACAAGTCCAAAGATTCTTCTGTTGGATGAGCCAATTGCATCTCTGGACGTTTCCATTCAGGCAGGTATTATTAACCTCCTTGAGGATCTTCAGGTTCAGTTGAAGATTTCTTATCTCTTTGTTGCTCACGATCTTGCTGTTATTCGTCATATTTCTGACACGGTTGCTGTTATGCACCTGGGCAAGATTGTTGAGTACGGTGAGACCGAAGACGTCTTTACTAACCCACAAGATCCTTACACTAAGGCGCTCCTCTCGGCTATTCCAATTCCTGATCCAAAGATTGAGCGTACCCGTGAGCGCATGATTTACCAGGATGGTAAGCTGGTTCCTGCTACTCACATCTCTATCGAGTAACAAAGATTCAATAAATTTTTTGAAAACCCGCACTTAAAACTAGGTGCGGGTTTTCTTTGTTACAAATCGTGAACGAGGTTGTTACGGGAATGTTTCTGCTATGGAGTATTTTCAGGCAATTTCGTATAGTTAAGTGAATATCTGTAGGCCTTTAACGAAATGGGTGATCATATGGCTGACAGTTTTTCCCGTCGTTCGTTCTTTGCTCTGACTGGAATCACCGCCGCAGGCCTTGGCCTTGCTGGTTGTGCTCCATCAAATAATCAGGGCGGCTCTACCACCACAGGTACTGAGCCACAGGACGGCTCTCCTGCAAACACTCCTCTGGATCAGCTTCCAATCCCAGAGAAGGGCAAGACGTACAACAATCCTAAGTCTCGTGATGAGGTTAAGGATGGCGGTACTCTGACTCAGCCAATCAACGAGATTGGTCCACAGTGGAATTATTACCAACTTGCTGGTAATACCTCTTACATGAACATCCTTCACGGTCTTATCAACCCTCGTGACCTGTTCCTTAACAATGCTGATGGCGATAAGTTTGAGCCAAACAAGGATTACATCAAGGACTTCAAGGTAGAGGAGAAGGACGGCAAGCAGGTTGCTACCCTGACCTTCACTGATCAGGCTACCTTCAACGATGGTACCGCTATTGATTGGACCGCAATTCAGACCGCATTCATCACTATGTGTGGTCAGAATAAAAAGTTTGCGGTTTCTTCAACTGATGGTTATGACAAGTATGAGTCTGTTGAGCAGGGTGATACTGCTAAGACCGCTGTTATTACCATGAAGGAGCCAGTCTATCCAATCGAGAGCATCTTGAGCTATGCTCTGCACCCAAAGCTTCAGGATCCAGACTTCTTCAACAATGGCTATAACAATGAGCCACACAATGAGCTTGGTTCTGGTCCTTATATTGTTGATTCTTTCGATGACTCTGCTGTAACCTTCAAGCCAAATCCAAAGTGGTGGGGTGACGCTCCTAAGCTTGATACCCTTGTCTACAAGCAGATGGATACCCAGGCTTCCATTAACGCATTCAAGAACGAAGAGACTGACACTACTGGTTCTTCCGTATCTGGTTCCGCTGAGCTTCTTTCTAACTTCACCGGTCTTGGTGATAAGGCACAGATTCGTCGTGGTCTTGGTATGTCTATTGCTGTTATCGAGATCAACTCTACTCGCGGCGTTCTTCAGGATGTTGCAGTTCGTAAGGCATTCTGCCAGATCGTTGACCCTGCAACTATCGTTTCCATTGTCTTCCAGGGTGTTAACTGGAAAGAGGACGCACCAGGCTCCATGCTTTGGCCTTACTGGGCAGCTGGTTATGACAACAACCTCCCAGACGATATCAAGAACCTCAAGTCTGTTGACGAGCGCAAGGCTGCTGCAAAGAAGACTCTTGAGGATGCTGGCTACAAGCTCAATGGTGATTACTATGAGAAGGACGGTCAGCAGGTAACCTTTAGTTACACTCTGTTCGGCGACGGTACTACTGTTAAGAACCGTGCTGCTGCAATCCAGAAGATGTGCAAGGACGCAGGCATTAACCTTACCCTTGATTCTCACCCATCTTCTGAGTTCTCTAATGTTCTTACCTCTGGCTCTTGGGATGTCTGCCTCTTTGGTTGGGTTGGCTCCTCAACTTCTTACAACAACGGTGGCCAGCTCTATGGTTCTGAGTCTGGATCCAACTTTGGTCAGCAGGGCTCCGCAGAGACCGACGAGATGTTTGCAAAGGTTGTCTCTACCAAGGACTTTGATGAGCGTATGAAGCTCATGAATGAGGCTGAGAAGAAGATGATGCAGACTTACGCATATCTTCCTGTCTACACTGGTCCAGACTGCTACGTTGTTAAGAAGGGTCTTGCCAACTTTGGTCCATCACTCTTCCAGAGCGTACCTGCAACCATTGTTGGTTGGCAGAAGTAAGCAAGGGACAAGGCGATCTTCTCGCAAAGTTCTTTTGAGAAAAGTTTTTAAATTTTCTCTCAAATGTTGCTTGAAGATGTGTTAGTATATCCCTCGCTGCAAAGCAAGTCGGAGTGGCGGAATTGGCAGACGCGCTAGCTTGAGGTGCTAGTGGCCTACTAACGGCTGTGCGGGTTCAAGTCCCGCCTCCGACACCACGAAATTTCGGCGGATCTCTTCGGAGGTCCGCCTTTTTCGTATACTTAGGCAGTGCGATTGTTTTGTCCTTGCTGGTAAGGAGTGGCTGTGGCAGATAACAAGCTGAGCGTAAGGCGTGTTGAGGGAGTTGTCGACGGAACTGTTGCTGCAACTCTGTCTCAGTTGCTACGCCTGACCAGCGATGCAGTCATTGTTTTTAATATGGAGGGCATGGTTCTTCTCGCCAATGAAGAGGCCGAAAGCCTATTTGCTAAGGAAGACGGCACTATTGCCGGCCTGGATGTTCGCTTTTTGTTCACGCCGGCAATCCAAGAAAACTTGCAGAAACCGTTTTCTGTAGAGTCGTTGCCGTTTGCGATTGATGGCTCAACGTCTACGGTGGCTGCTCCTGCGCAAGATGGCACGTCGCAGGTGCTGAGCGTGCGCGCAGATTATGTTGGCGCACCTACGCAGGCCATTGTTTTGACGGCATCTAAGCTTCGTGACTTGGCTAGTCCTATG
The DNA here is from genome assembly GCA_916050095.1 of uncultured Atopobium sp. GTDB lineage: Bacteria > Actinomycetota > Coriobacteriia > Coriobacteriales > Atopobiaceae > Lancefieldella. The sequence goes on along the minus strand of CAJZJP010000015.1, from coordinate 707 downwards.
CACGATGATGAGCGAATGGTGCTGGACCTTCGGCGAGCCAATAAGAGGCTCTCAGGAGCGCTTCAGATTGTTTTGGACACGCTTGACTCAGAAGATATGGGTCAGCTTATTGAGCGCGTGTTAGAAGAGCTCTCAGAGACTGTCGAGGCTGACGGTGCGCTTATCTATCTTGCTGAGCAAGACGGGTACCACCTTCATGGTGCAACGGAGTCTTTGAAAAGTGCGTCATTTGATAGAATTCCTCGCTACTTTGCGTTTAACAGCTCTCTGGAGCGTTTGACGTTTTATTCCGAGCACGCACTTCGCTTGCATACCATGCCTTTGAACTCAAGTACGCTCAAGCAGGGAAGGGTTAAAAAGCGCAATCTTGTTAACGAGGACACGCGCGAGGTCATAACCGTTGATGCAAGTCATTTGCCTCCGTTTACCAGCTTTCTTGTGGTTCCTGTGTGGTTTGGTGGCCACATTGTTGCTCTGATTGAGGTGGGCTGGGAGCGTAAGCGTGCGCTTTTGGTTGAAGACGCAAGACTTCTGGACTCCATTGCAAATTACCTCTCGGTGCAGCTTGTAGGCGCGTTGTCGGCCATGAGAACGCAGCGTAGAGACACGCTTCGCGAGGCATTAGCTCGCGTGCGTCAAGGATTGCTCCATAGCGCTGCAGAGGGCGAGAAGATCTCTGGTGAGCGATTACAGCAGGTTATGAGGTC
>CAJZJP010000014.1:0-13695 GCA_916050095.1 uncultured Atopobium sp. | reverse complement strand
AATCTGATCAGAAATAGCGCCAATCTGAGAGTTAGTGTCATTGAGGCTTGCCTGCATGTTGGAGACTTCATTAGAAATCTCATCGAGCAGCTTCTGAGCAGCATCGTAATCGCTACGAGCAGCATCAATCTGAGCCTGGGTAACACCAAAAGCAGGGCGAGTATTAATCAGGGATGCAGTAACGGCAGCGGCAGCAATGCCCATGCCGGCAAAAATCTTAAGAGCATCACGACGATTGAAAAGAGTAGCGCTCTGCTCCTCAATGGTTGTGCTTTGCTGTTTCTTTAAACTCATAAGGGTCTCCTAGAACGTTTAGTAGTACGGTGTGACCTTTGAGAGACTATTCTACCCGAGATACACGATGATATTCAAAAAGATACGTAATTTACAAACTCCCCGAAACGAATTTTGGGGAGTTTTGGCTCTAAATTGTGAGGTCAGAGATAGGATTTAGCGGTTTTCAATATGTGCAACATTTTTTATTGATATGGTAATTCTACCGTCAGACTCGTGAGAAAATTCTAGGTAACCTGGACGATCCGTTAGGTTTGAGGGAAACGAAATCTCAATTCCCGTATCGGTGCGAATCTTATGATTCTTTGCAATTCTGTTAGCAACACCGCGTTTAACAGGAACTTCTTCAGGGAGCTCTCTGCTTGCCACCTGAGCCTCGTACTTTTCCTGAATCTCAGGACGCTCCTCAAAGATGCGCTTACCAACCTTAATAGGATCTACCACCTCTTCTACCTCTGCTGCTTCTGCAACGGCAGCCTTAGCACGAGACACCTCAACGGCAGGCTCAAGTCCATACTCTTCAGCCAGGTCTTGGACAATAACGGTTACCTCACCAATTACCTCATGACTAGATGCTTCTGACGTACACTTAAGAAAGAGCTCTGGGATGATGAACTTTCCCTCTCCTGCTACAGAGCGGTCATGGTCGTGGAAGTCAATGGCGCCTGTATCCAGGTCAATCACTGCATACGAATCAACTTTTTGCGTAGGAGAAGGCAGCGTTGCATCTTGGCGCAAAATCTCGTTTGCTGAGCCGTTAACATCGTGGATAAAGGCCTGCTTGCGTGGGAGAAGCACAATAGCAAAGAGACGTCTTCCCTCACCCTCAAATGCCTCAGCCTGAGCATCCTCATCATCTGCAGCAGCACTAGCAAGCGCCTGACCTGCATCAGTATCAATGTAGTCCGCTACAAGAAGATCGCACTGCTCGACATCATCTGCACGACGAAGCTCTTCCCAGAACCACTGAGCAATCTGGTGAGAAAACTCTACAAACTCAACGTCTCCGTGAGCATACTCCTGAAGACCACCCGCAAAATTGCTGGTAGGAGCAAACTCTCCGTGCCTGGACTCTGGGTTTGCCGTAATCTTGCGCAGTCTACGCTGAACGTATGACTTTGTCTGACGGTCCTCTAAATCCAAAGTAGATTGAGAGAAGTATTTAGTTCCCGTCTCAAAATCAAAGACGTGAAGAATTGCCTCAGTAACTCTAAGCATGTAAAACCTCGTTTATTGCAGATGTTTAGCTGGCGAAAAACCCTAGTGCTTGACGCACATCAGAGGATCACCAATCTTAACCAGTGGACGACCACCAATCAGTGTTCCGGACTCACCAATAAGATCAATGCGCTCATACTGATCTGCATTAACAACGGTAACAACTACCACGTTCTCATATCCTGCTTCTTCAATAGCAGCAGCATCAAATGAAATCAGTGGAGTACCGGCCTTGACCTCATCGTTAGCGTGAACGTAGCGGGTAAAGCCCTTACCGTTCATCTCGATGGTACCAACACCAATGTGAATCAAAATCTCAATACCAGTATCAGTGGTAAGGCCAATTGAGTGATTGGTTACGTTAGTTGCAGTAACGCGAGCATTGCAAGGAGCATATACACAGTCAAGACCAACAGGCAAAATACCATAGCCCTGGCCAAAGAGACCGCTTGAGATTACCTCATCGTGAACCTCTTGTACGCTTACCAGGACACCAGAAACTGGTGCATAGATAGTGTCTTCCCTGGTAGCAAATGTAGCCTTCTGAGGCTGCTCTGTTCCGTTAGAAGGAACAAACACATTTTTAACCTTTGACCAAAGACCCATGATGCCTCCTTGAGTATGTGCTCTGCACAGATACCATCTGACATAACGTTTCTATTTTACCTAAGCGAGAAGGACGAATGCCCCACAGAGGAACATCCGTCCTTCTTTCACGAATTTACAACACGACGATGCAGACTATTGCATCCTCTTGGCACCTCTAAAGATGATTGAACGTGCTGCAAAATAGGTAACCAGGAAGTATCCGCCATACAAAGCAGCTACTACTGCAACCACTCCACCAATGCTGCTAGCTACATCAAAGTTGCCAATCGACTTAATGACAGAAACCATAATGGACATCGCACAAGTAGCGTGCGCAGCTGCCATAAGCAGTGGGAACAGGAAGTACACACCAATCTGAACAAAGAGTGCGCGACTTGCAAGGCCCTTCTCGGCACCAAGTTCTGCAAGAACTTGATACGCACGAGCGTTGTCCGATGCCTCGGAGAGCTGCTGAAGTGCCAGAATAGCGGCGCACGCAATGAAGAGTACCAGGCCAATGTACAGCGCCAGATACGTCACAATACCAGAGAATCCAGCAGTCGATTGAATGTACTCGGAAGCGGTGACCACAAGCATTAAAGAATAAGGATCGGAATCGCTACCAGTTACGGCGCCATCACCAAAGTACTGCTTAATTTGACCCTGGAACTGCGTTTCAGAAGCATCGCCTGGGGTTTGATAGTTGCCTAAGATATATGAGTTGGTCAAAACAACGCTTGAAGGGAAGCTTTGATCAGCAACAACCACAATTCCAAATGCTGGCATAAGTGCAGGTCCACCTTGTGTTTGGGCAATATCAAGCGTTCCACCAACAGCATGAAGCTTGTGGCCCTCAATGGTGAGCTCGGGATTGTTTGCAAGAGAATCCTGCCAGTATTTTGTGAGATTAGTATCTAGCGTCCAAACCATATAGCCGTCAGTACCAAAGTCAACAGGCTCAAGCCCAGATGCAACGCGCAGTTTGTTGTACTGAGAAGCTCGCATCAAAGTTACGTTTTTCTGCGCAGGATCTTCCTGGCCACTATAGCCGGTAAAGTAATCACTAAAGCGCTTGCCTGTTACAGCATCAATAGAGCCATACGTAAAACTAGGCGTTGTTGGATCACTTTGAGCGTAGTACGTATCTACCTGGAAGGCGTTTTTGATAGTTTTATCCCACTCTGGATCTAGCTTCTGCACTACAGAGAGATAGTCATATGAATCCGCTGGACCAGGGGTATAACTGCGCTCTGAGCCTGGATTGATCGATACAGAAACATCGTACGTTTTAAGCTTGGAGAAACTGACGTTCAAAGAGTCAACAAGCGAGAAACCCGTACCAAGTCCACAGACTGCCACAAAGAGCATAGCGCAGACTAGAGAGATAGAAACCCAAGCAGTATTAACGCGGGCGTTAAACTGACGCAGGATAAATGAGTGAAGACCCTTGTAGTAGAAGCCCTTCTGCATCTGCATAAATCTGAGCAAAAAACCAGAGATTGAGAAGAAGAAGAGTGCTGTGCCCACAGATACCAAAGCAGTAGCCATGGCAAACTCGTCATCTATCTGTTTTAAACCATTGTGCTGAAGCAGAGTATAGGAATAAGCAATGATTCCAAGAGAGGCCAGGAAGAGCAGCACTGAGACAGTAAGATTCCTTACCTTGACGGTCTGAGTTACTTTGTCTGCGTTAAGAAGGTCAATAAGCTTATAGCGGGACACCGTGGTGACGTTAAAAATCAGCGCAACCACAAACATGACCACAAAGTAAATAACCGTTTGAATCAACGCAGCTTGCGAGAAGACAAATTTGAATGAATCAAGAGTCGTATTGAACATGTGGGCCGTTGCAAACATCATAAATTGAGAGATAAAAATACCTGCAACAAGTCCAACTACCAGAGCGAGAAAACCAACAAGCAGTGTCTCAATACTCATAATCTTAGAGACATTTCTCTTGGTCATACCCAGTATCTGGTACATACCAAATTCTTTTTTTCTACGGCGAATCAGAAATTGATTAGCGTAGACAACAAGAAATCCCATAATAACGGCAAGAAAAACGCTTACTCCAGAGATGGTATTACTTAAGAGCTGAACAATGCGTCTCTGGTCTTCAGAAAGATTCAACACCATGGACTGCTGCGTAATTGAATTGAAAGAATAAAACAGTGCAACGCCTACTGCCAATGTCAGAAAGTAAATACTGAAATCGCGCAGTGATTTCTTGACGTTACCAAGCGCGATTTTACTGTACATCAGCACCCTCTCCTCCCAGGAATGAAACAACGTCCATGATCTGGTCAAAGAACTGCTTACGGGGTTTCTCGCCACGAACTATCTCATTAAAGATACGACCATCTTTAATGAAAATGACTCGATGAGCGTAAGAAGCTGCATATGAGTCGTGAGTAACCATGGCAATAGTTGCACCATTACGATTGAGGTTCTCAAGGCTTTCAAGGAGCGTGCGGGCGTTCTTTGAGTCAAGCGCGCCGGTTGGCTCGTCTGCAAGGACCAACGAAGGATTAGTGACAATTGCTCGAGCAGCAGCAACACGCTGACGCTGGCCACCGGACATCTCGTAAGGGAACTTGTCCAGCACCTCAGTAATCTGAAGCAGCTTGGCAACGTTTTCTACGCGCTCCAAAACTTCCTGCGCGCGGACATGACCAATGGTTAAAGAGAGCGCGATATTCTCGCGAGCAGTAAGGCTGTCAAGCAAGTTTGCGTCCTGGAAAATAAAGCCTAAGCGGTCACGCCTAAAGGCAGAAAGCTCTGCTCCACGCAGGCTGGAAAGCTCTTGGTCATCAATAAAGATGTGGCCTGCAGATGCCTGGTCAATGGTAGAGATGCAGTTCAAAAGAGTAGTTTTACCAGAACCAGAAGGCCCCATGATGGCAATGAACTCACCGCGAGCTACAGAAAGATTAATGCCGTCCAGTGCCTTTGTGATATTTCCGCGAGTTCCATAGTACTTCTCGAGGTTTTGGCAAACCAAGACGGTGTGAGGGGTAAGTGCTGAAGATTGTCCAGCCACAACAGTTGGCTGAGTTGGAGTTACTTGAGTAGCTGCCATGTTGCGTCCTTTCATTGGGAGCGAGTAAATCTTGAGATATATACTCCCGCACTACCGTTTACGTTGCCATCGATTGACCTTACGGAAACCTTACGCTTTTCTCACTTTGATGTGTCAAAATATCACTATCAAGCATACGGGAGGGGCATGCTATGCAGTTAGTAATTAAAAGATTTGGGCAGCTTACCGCTAAAGAGTTATATCAAATTCTTTCTCTAAGAGCAGAAACGTTTATTGTTGATCAGCAGATTATGTACAACGATCTTGATAACGTTGATCAAGTTTCTACCCATGTCTTTTATCAGGATACTGACTCGGTGGCTGCATATTTGCGCATTATTGATGCAGGACAGTCGTATAACTCCCCTCTTATTGGCCGCGTATGTGTCAGCAACAAAGGTGCTGGTATTGGCTCAAAGCTGCTGCACGATACCCTTGATTACCTGGCGCATGAAAGCGATACCTCCAAGGTGTTAGTTGAGTCACAACTCAAAGCTCAGCCTTTCTATGAGCGTGCTGGCTTTACGCAGGCATCTTCTAAGGTGCTTGATCACTTTGGTGTCCTTCACCATGTGCTCTCTTTTGACCTTGATGCATATCGTCAGACGAGAAATGCGGTCAATGTTGATGACGTTCACGTTTCAATTAGACCACTTGAAGTAGCTGATTTACGTGCGCTGCAAAAGCTTAGTGTAGAGACCTTTGTAGATACCTTTATTGACTCTAATACGGCAGATGATTTGGCAAGCTGCATTGACTCGCTCTACAACACAGAAAAGCTTGCCCGCGAACTTGCTGCTAAACACTCATATTTCTATTTTGTTGAAGTAGAAGGTCAAGTAGCTGGTTACCTTAAGCTCAATACGCGTTATGAGCAAACTGAAGGTCAGCGCGATGACTCGCTTGAAATTGAGCGCCTGTATATTCTTCCGCGCTACAAGGGTCTACACCTTGGATCAAAGCTCATGAAATTTGCCCTTGACCTGGCAAAGGAGAAGGACAAAAAACGTGTATGGCTGGGTGTTTGGGAACACAATGAGTCTGCCAAGGCATTTTATGCAACTTGGGGATTCAAGCGCTTTAGTCAGCACACCTTCCAGGTAGGAAGCGATCCTCAAACAGATGAACTGTGGGAACTTCTAATTTAGATCCGTAAAAGACTGGTTGAACGTAATAGAAAAGGTTGAACCTTTACCAATTGTACTGCTCACAGCCAGCTTAAGGCCCATCTTTTTGCAGAGCTCATAGCAGAGATAGAGACCCATGCCGGTGGATTTAGCGTACTTGCGCCCATTTTGACCGGTAAATCCCTTATCAAAAATGCGAGAAAGATCCTCTTCAGGAATACCAATACCATTATCTTTAATGAAGAGAGTGGTTGAAGTGGTTCCCTCACGTGGCTCTGAGACAGAAGCGGAAATCCAAACGTTCTTCTCGCCAGGCGCGAGCTCTGGATTTGAATACTTTGCAGCGTTAATCAGAAGCTGTCGCAAAATAAACTCAAGCCACTTTGGGTCAGCTTTGACCACGTGGGCCAAGTCCTCAAAATGCGGAGAAACACCGGCGTCAATGAAAACACGTGCATTGTTTTTAAGAGCATCTTTTACGATGGACTGCAAATTGACGTCTCGAATAGAAAAATCTCGATCTACAGATGCGCTGCGGGCATAAAAGAGCGCCTGCTCTACCAGAGTTTCAATCTTGGTAAGTTGCGTTTGCACGTCATCCATAGGTAGCGATGGATTATTCTGAGCAACCAAATGAGCTGCGGCGATGGGAGTCTTAATCTCATGCACCCACATCTCAATGTACTCACGATATTCCTTTGATCGCATATGCTCATCAGCAAGCTGGTCCATCATAGACTTGGACATGCTTGAAAGCGCGTCCTTAAAAAGCTTCTCCTCCAGCGTTGAAGGAGTGTCCAGCATGGTAGGAACCAGATAGCTCTCTTTATCAGTTGCTGCTAAATTCTCAGCAAGCTGCTGGTAGAACCAACGACGATGAAAATAATCGGCTAATAGTGCAGCTGTTCCCACTACCCACAAAACCAGGATACAGTAGGCAATAGCAAACGCGTTAAGTCCAACACCCTTAAGCATAAAGCCAATTAACGTGCTGCTAGCTGTAAGCGCAAGAAAGAAAATAGTTCGATTTTTTAGATACTTAAAAAACGTCATGACAGCCTACTCAATAACGTAGCCAAGTCCGCGGCGTGTCATCACAAAGTCCTCAACACCAATGCTTGCAAGAGTATTTCTGAGATGGCTAATGTTGACCGTCAACGTATTGTCATCAACAAACTCATCCGACTGCCACAGCTCCTCTTGGATACGCTGGCGAGAAACAACCGTTCCTGCATTTTGCATCAAAAGTGAAAGTATCCTGAGCTCGTTTTTGGTCAGCTCTACACTTTTCTGATTTGCAGAGACCTTACAGGAAGAAGAATCAAGCATCACACCTGCATGTGAAAGCTTTGTTCCTGTTGTGACATCGCTATTTGCACGCCTCAAAACCGAGGTTATGTGCATAAGCAAAATCTGGGTGTTATAGGGCTTGGCGATAAAATCGTCCGCTCCTAACGAGAGCACCATAAGCTCATCAAGATCAGTGTTTCTGCTGGTAACTACAATGATGGGAACGTTTGAGAGCTGTCGTACTTCTCGACAAATCTGTTGCCCGTCAATACCGGGAAGGTTGAGGTCCAGCAAAACCAAGTCTGGATGCGCGGCAATAATCTGTTGAGGTACAGACTCAAAAGACGTGAGCGCCTGAGCCTCAAAGCCGTTTCTTTGCAGCAGGAGAACCAACTCTTGCTGAATTTGATGGTCATCTTCTACAACTAGAATTTTTGTCATGCGTGCTCACCTCCCACTACGCTACGCAAGTCCCACAAAGCGTTTGGCGTTTTCCCAGAGTATGGTATACGTCTTCTCTTTGGGGATATCAAGTCGCTGCCAACGAAGCTCCGCCAAGCGCTCAACCGTATGCACCACCATCGCTGGCGTGCACTCCCCTCCGCGTAGAGGCTCTGGGGCCATATAGGGGAAGTCCGTCTCTGAGAGCAGTTGCGCCTCTGGACAGGAAATCATTGCAGCTCGGATATCATCAGAGCGCTTAAACGTTGCCGCGCCACCAAAGGCAACAAAACAACCAAGGTCTGCAAAAGGCTTCATAACCTCAGGACCATCGGTGTAGCAATGCAGGTCACAGCCAGCCTTAGGCACACCCAGACGGTTCAAAATTTCAAACGCCAAATCATGAGCGTGCGCATTATCAGCACCATCACGCAGGTGCAGCTCAACGCGTTGATTGCGCTCATGTGCAATGGAGAGCTGTCGCTCAAATGCTTGGCGCTGGACCTCTTCTGGAACCTCACAATATGGTCCAAAATCAAGGCCAATCTCTCCTACGCCAACACAAAGAGGGTGCTCAAGTAACTCAAACAAGCGCTGTTCAGCTTCCTGGTTATAGTCTGGTGCGCTGTATGGGTGAGCGCCTACTACAAAATATGTGTGTTCAAACAAATACTCTGCAGGTAAATCACAGAGTACACAGAGATCTGCTTCAGCCAGCTTTGTAAAAGCATGGCGTGCCTGGCTAAGAGTGTCCTCAAACCAAGCAATAAAAGCGCTGGTATCTGCCCACTTACGAGGAAACTCTGTAGCAATATCTACGGGCACAATAAGCATACGAACACCAGCCGCGGCAGCGCGAGCAAGAGACTCTGCAGCGCTGTGCTCGTGAAGACTGCCCAGGTGACCATGGGTATCAGCAACAGGCGCCAAAACACGAGGTGTTGGACGAGGCGTACCGTAAATATCGTGAAATAGTTGACCGTCAGAAAAAGAAAGTGCGTCTACTTCTTCTGCTGGTAGATGATGCTTTTTCTTACTCACTCAAAGGCTCCAAAGCAGCTGCAAGACAAATAAAATCTTGGCTGGTCAAAACTTCTGCGCGCACCGTAGGCGCAATTCCTGTGGCGAGAAACGCCTGATCTAGCTTGTCTTTATCAAAGCCAGAGGCGCTCATTGAATTACGAATGGTCTTTCTGCGCTGAGCAAAGGCAGCGTCAATAACCCTCATGGTATGCAAGAGCTCTTCTTCAGAAAGAAGCTTGGAGGTCACCAGGTTTCTCGCGATGGTGCGATCAAGGCGAACCACGGCAGAGTTGACGCGTGGTGGAGGCATAAAGTTGCCAGGACCCACCTCAAACCTGCCAGTAACCTGCGCAAACAAAGACAGCTTTGCCGTATAAGCGCCATATGCCTTAGTGGAAGGCTTGGCAGCAATTCTGTCAGCCACCTCAGCTTGCACCATGACTACCGCTCGCTCAAGTGAGGGAAGCTCTTGGAAGAACTTGAGGATTAACGTAGCTGCCACCTGATACGGCAGGTTGGATATAAACTTTGTTGGCATCGAGGCGTTTGGCGGGGTGCTCAGCGCTGCGCTCTGGGTAACGGCCGGAAGCGTGCCGTAGGCCTCGGCAAGCTTCTGCGGCGTGATTGCCAGCGCATCGCCCATGACCAGCGCAAACGAGTCTGGATGAGGCTCTTTACAGGTTACTGCTAAGACTTGCTCCAGCTCAGAGTCTGCCTCAAGCGAGCAAACCGCGCGGGCGTTGTCGAGCAAGGCCACCGTGAGGGTACCCAGACCGGGTCCAACCTCGACAACCACATCGGTAGGCTGGACCTCTGCAAGCTGGACGATCTTCTCGATAACATGGTCTTGTACCAGGAAGTTTTGACCCAGCCTATATTTGGTGGCAAGGCCAAAACGTTCCAGCGTTTCTTTAGTGGCTCGCTGATTAGCTAGCCACGATGTCTGATGCGATGCGTGCTCCAACACGATTACTTGTTTGCAAGACGTGGGAACAGAGCGTCTCCCTTAGAGACAGCCAAGCCACCCTGAAGCTTGCCCCATACGCACTCGCTGCGGGTATCGGTAGAGGTAATCTCTGCCTCGTCAAGGCTCATACGACGAAGAACCTCAGCAGACGTCGTAGGCATGAATGGCATAAAGAGATGTGCGCAAATGCGGATAGACTCAAGCAGCGTATAGATAATCTCTGCAAGCTCTGATGCGCGCTCTGGATCTTTTGCCACCGTCCAAGGGGCAGCGTCCTCAATGTAGTGGTTAGCCGCGTGGACAAGCTCCATGATGATGTTCTTAGCGCCCACGTAGTCCATCTTCTCCATGCAAGCAGCGTAGCGGTCATAGATGCCCTCAGCCAGCTTGCGCAGAGGATGGTCTGCAGCAACAGAAGAACCATCAAAAGTTGGAGTGACGCCCTCAAAGTACTTATCGCTCATATTAAGGGCGCGAGAAACCAAGTTACCCCAGCTATTTGCCAGGTCAGCGTTATAGACCTGCTCCATGCGCTCGAAGGAAATGCCAGAGTCCTCACCAGGAGTGACGTCGGTCATGAAGTAGTAGCGGTAGCCCTCAACACCCAGCAGGTCCAAAACGTCCTTAGGTGCAATGGCGTTTCCGCGAGACTTACTCATCTTCTCAACAACGCCGGTCTCAGAATTACGGACGTTAAGGAAGCCGTGAGCAAAAATGTGCTCAGGTACAGCCTCGCCAAGAGCCATAAGCATTGCAGGCCAAATGACACAGTGGAAGCGGATGATGTCCTTACCAACAACGTGCATCTGAGCTGGCCAGAAGCGCTTTCTCATTGCAGCAGCCTCTGGGCTGTCATCACCGTAGCCAACAGCGGTGTAGTAGTTAAGAAGAGCATCAAACCAGACGTAGGTTACGTGAGACTCATCAAAAGGAACTGGAACACCCCAGTCAAAGCTGGTGCGGGATACAGAAATATCCTGGAGGCCAGACTCAACAAAACTGCGGACCTCGTTTGCACGGAAATCTGGCTCAATGAAATCTGGGTGCTGAGCATAGAGCTCAAGCAGTTTATTCTGGAATGCAGAGAGCTTGAAGAACCAAGACTCCTCAGAGACACGCTCAAGCTCACGATGGCAATCTGGGCAGAGGTGTGCGCCCTTGCAACCAGCCTCTTCGTCTGCCTTCTCTACCTGAGTCTCGGTGAAGAAGGTCTCCTCGTGAATGCAATACCAACCATCGTAAGATCCCTTATAGATGAAGCCAGCCTCACGCATGCGCTCCCACAGATACTGGACAGCTTTTACGTGGCGCTCATCGGTAGTACGGATGAAGTCGTCATATGAGATATTCAGCTCTTCATAGAGTCCCTTGAAGAAAGGAACCTGGGAATCACACCATGCTTGTGGAGATAAACCGTGATCAGCTGCAGCAAGAGCGACCTTCTCGCCATGCTCGTCCATACCGGTAAGGAAGAAGACGTCGTAGCCGGCAGCGCGTCTAAAGCGAGCCTGGATATCGCAAAGCAGGGTGCAGTACGCAGTTCCTAGGTGTGGCTTTGCGTTGACGTAATAAATTGGGGTGGTAATAAAGTATGACGGCTTGGCCTCGGGCATAATGACTCCCTTTGTATAAGTTGCAATAACTTATCCAGTATAGAGCAAATGCTGGGCGCACTTGTGTTGGTGTGGTGATTATGCCTCGCGAGCAAGAATTGCCTGGTATGCCTCATCGCGCGCAATACCAAACTTCTGAGCAAGCTCCTTGGCCAGCGCTGATTTTCTGGTACCCGCAGCAAGACCAGCCTCTATTGCATCTTCAAGCGAGAGCTGAGATTCTCCTTCTGCCTGCGATGATGCAGAGGCAAGCTCTTCATCTGTGGGAGCTGCAATGACCAGAACACACTCGCCTTTAAGATTCTCTTTTGCAGCAAGTGTCTCAACAAGACAAGGAGCCACGTCGCGCACTACTTCTTCATGCAGCTTAGTAAGCTCTCTGACAAGAGCCACCTGCCTGGTTGGAAACACCTCGGCTATGGCCTCAACCGTTGCGAGCACCCTAAACGGAGACTCATACAGCACAATAGTACCCGGAATTGATGCAAGATGCTGTAAGCGCTGAACAATCTGCCCGTGTTTTCTGGGCAAGAATCCTTCAAAGAAGAAATGATCACTTGCCATGCCCGATGCAACAAGCGCACAGGTCATCGCAGAAGGTCCCGGAATAACCTCTGTTGCAAGTCCTTCTGAAAGCGCTGCATCAACCAAATGCTGACCCGGGTCAGAGATGCCTGGCATACCCGCATCTGACACAAACGCAACACGCTGACCAGCGCGAAGCCTCTCAAGCGTTGGCTCAATTTGCGACTCAATAATATTTTGATCACAGCGCTGAAGCGGCACATGAATGTCAAATGCCGAGAGGAGCTTTGAGGTCACGCGCGTGTCCTCACATAAAATGACATCCGCTGCTGCAAGCGTTTCTTTAACGCGTGGTGACGCGTCCGAAAGGTTACCAATAGGCGTGCCCACAATAGACAGTTTACCTGCTAAAAGAGTAGATTCTGTCATTACTCGAGCATTCCCCTCTCAAACGTTGCAAGTGCAACGCGTGCGTCCCATGCAGCCAAAAATGCGGAGGTCTTCCAGGTCTGGAAGAACCATGCAGGACACGTATTGTACACTTTGAGCTGGCCGGAAGTGTAAATGCGCTCAAGCGCAATTCTTCCCTCTGCCGTCATAGCGCCGTCAATGCTTGGAAGTGATGCTGACCATTTACCCACCATGACTGGCAGACCGCCTGAAGCAGAAGTCTTCAAATACGCTTCGTTTTTATCAATAAGCTGCTGTACACCGCGAGGACCCGAGCAATCAATTCCCTCGCAGGGTTTATCAAGGTGAGCGTCAAGCCAAACGTTTTGATAGGCCTGCTGGCTCATAAAACGCCTAAATCCCTGAGGCCAGCCACCATCTGGGAGAATGACCACAGGCTCTTCTCCTGCCACAGATCTAATGGTCTCATAAGCACGGCGATAATAGTTTCTAAGCGAGTGACCAGGAATACCATCTGTGAGCTTAAAGCCCTTGCGCACACGAGGCTTAACCTCATCGGCTACCTCAATGCCATAAAAGCCGCTGCGGTGAGCGTAGTGAAGGGCAAGCTTATGCAGAATAGAAAGCGACTTCTCCCCAGAAATTCTAGTACGCGGAGCACCTCCTGGCTGGTCATTCAAGCGATCAGGCAAACCTGGATTTACTGCCAGTACAAAAATAACGTGCAGGCAAAGTTCTTCTGCCCATTCAAGAGCTCTATCAAGCTCGGTAATGCAGCTAACATATGGAGTACCAGCAGCTTCTTCATCAAAAACGTACCAAGGCACAGAAATTCTTACCGCATTAAAACCACGAGCGGCAATGCTGACAAAGTCAGAACTCTGGATAAATGAAGAACGATGCGCTTTAACAAGATTGTGGTAGTCCTCAACGCCCAGCGCTTTAATGAGCTGAGCCTCATCAACGCAGCCTGTGCGCGCAAACGGCTCAGGAGTTACCCACGGTTCAAGCGTAAGCCAACCGGTTAAATTGACACCCCGCAACGCTCCGTGAGCCATGAAATTCCACCTCGCCAAAAGATAAAACCTCTACATACGTAGAGTATACCCATCGAGGTTA
>CAJZJP010000013.1:0-13982 GCA_916050095.1 uncultured Atopobium sp. | reverse complement strand
ACGTGCTAGCGACGCGGCGCGCGGGTGCGAGGATTAGTCCTCGTAGAAGCCTGGCTCGCGACCGTAGTAAGCATCCAGGTAGAGCTCGCGGAGCTCGGAGACAAGTGGGTAGCGTGGGTTTGCGCCAGTGCACTGGTCATCGAATGCCTGCTCAGACATCTCGTCAAGGGTATCGAGGAAGTACTTCTCATCTACGCCGTAGTCCTTGATGGTCTCCTTGACGCCGATGTATGCCTTGAGCTCCTCAATCTTCTTGACGAAGTTCTCAAAGACCTCACGGTCATCCTTACCAGTAACACCGCAGAAACGACCTGCCTCAGCATAACGTGCAAGAGTGTGTGGGTGATCGTACTGTGGGAAGGTACCCATCTTTGTTGGGCGCTCAGCTGCGTTGTAGCGCATAACGCGAGTAAGGATAACTGCGTTTGCCCAACCGTGTGGAATGTGGTGGAAAGCGCCCAGCTTGTGAGCCATGGAGTGGTTGACACCCAGGAATGCGTTAGCAAATGCAAGGCCGCCCAGGCAGGAAGCGTTTGCCATGTGGTCGCGTGCCTCAACATCGTTTGGATTGTCGTAAGCACGTGGCAGGTACTCAAAGACCAGCTTCATACCACGAAGAGCCATACCGTCTGTGTAGTCAGATGCCATCATGGAGACAAATGCCTCGAGGCAGTGAGTAAGGACATCGATACCAGAAGCAGAGGTCAGGCCCTTAGGCTGGCTCATCATGTTGTCGGTATCAACGATTGCCATGTTAGGCAGCAACTCGTAGTCTGCAAGTGGGTACTTAACGCCATTGTCAGCATCAGTGATGATAGCAAATGGAGTTACCTCGGAACCGGTACCAGAAGAGGTTGGGATTGCAACAAAGAATGCCTTGTTGCCCATCTTAGGATAGTTGTAGACACGCTTGCGGATATCCAAGAAGTCTGCTGCCATGTCCTCAAACTTCTCCTCTGGGTTCTCGTACATGGACCACATAATCTTACCTGCGTCCATAGCAGAACCGCCGCCGATTGCGATGATACAGTCTGGCTCGAAGGAGCGAATGCGAGCTACGCCCTCAAGAGCGCACTGAAGGGTTGGATCTGGAGCAACATCCCAGAATGAAGAGTGAACAATACCCAGGGAATCCAGGGTCTCCTCGATAGTCTTGGTGAAGCCACTCTTGTAAAGGAACTGGTCTGTGACAATGAAGACGCGCTTCTTGTTATAGACCTCTTTAAGCTCACGGAGAGCAAGAGGCATGCAGCCCCTCTTGAAGTAGACCTTCTCAGGTACACGAAGCCAAAGCATATTCTCTTGCCTCTCTGCAACAGACTTGTAGTTAAGCAGGTGCTGTGGGCCAACATTGCCGGAGACGGAGTTGCCGCCCCAGGTACCGCAGCCAAGGGTTAGGGATGGAGCCATCTTGAAGTTGTAGAGGTCTCCAATACCACCCTGAGAGGAAGGAGTATTGATCAGGATACGGCAGGTTTTCATTGCCTCCTGATGCTTAGCAATCTTCTCTTTCTCGTTAATGTTGACGTAAAGAGAGCTGGTGTGACCGTAGCCACCATCAGCAACAAGACGCTCTGCCTTAGCAATAGCCTCGTCAAAATTCTTTGCTCGATACATGCCAAGAACTGGAGAAAGCTTCTCGTGAGCCATCTCTTCTGAAGGCTCAACAGAGGTTACCTCACCAATAAGAACCTTGGTCTTCTCTGGGACGTCGACGCCAGCAGTCTTTGCGATAAAGTGAGCAGACTTACCAACAATAGCTGCGTTAACAGCACCGTTGACAATGACGGTCTTGCGGACAGCGTCAAGCTCCTTACCGTGCAGGAAGTAGCAGCCGCGATCAGCGAACTCCTTCTTGACCTGGTCATAAACGCTGTCAAGAACGGTAACAGACTGCTCGGAAGCGCAGATCATACCGTTATCGAAGGTCTTGGAGTGAATGATGGAGCTAACTGCAAGCTTAATGTCAGCGGTATCGTCGATGATAGCAGGGGTGTTACCAGGACCAACGCCCAAAGCAGGCTTACCGGAAGAGTAAGCTGCGTTAACCATACCTGGGCCACCGGTTGCCAGAATGATGTCAGCGTTGCTCATGACTGCTGCAGTCATATCAATGGTAGGAGCTGGTACCCAGTCGATAATACCCTTGGGGCAGCCGGCCTTCTCGGCAGCATCACGAACAATACGAGCGGCAGCAATGGTGCACTCTTTAGCGCGTGGGTGTGGGGAAATGATAATGGCGTTTCTTGTCTTCAGAGCAAGAAGTGTCTTAAAGATTGCGGTAGAAGTAGGGTTAGTAGTTGGGATAACTGCAGCTACGATACCCATTGGCTCGGCTACAACTCGATAACCTGCAGCTGGATCATCCTCTACAACACCACAAGTCTTCATATCCTTGTATTTGTTGTAAATATACTCTGCTGCGTAATGGTTCTTGATAACCTTATCTTCCATTACACCCATGCCAGTTTCTTCAACTGCCATGCGAGCAAGAGGGATACGATTTTTCTCAGCCGCAAGAGCAGCTTCATAGAAAATCTTATCGACCTGCTCTTGAGTGAATGTTGCAAACTCTGCCTGTGCTTCGCGCATCTCTTCGAGGCGCTTGAGCAAAGTATCAACATCCTCAATTTGAGTAGCCTTCTTTGCCATAAAATCCCCTTCTATTTAGGAACATTAATTCAAATTATACCAAGGTCTGCTAAACAAATGCTTACCGTTAACCAAGTCTCTCAAAATTTATAATCTGCGTTCTGGCGTCTTCATCAGTTGCTGTAAATCTATGCCATTCACCTGGCGATTCTCTCCACATGTAATCCATGTACGGGCCAAATCCACCCACCAGCTGCGATGTCGCACGCGCAAAGCTCGGGTCCGTCTTGAGACCCGGATAGCGCACCGCCTCGACGCGCGGATGGCACGCCAGGAACGTGGCAACCACCTGCGCTGCATCGCTTGCCGCGTGGCGAGAAACCCGTGCACTCGCCTGCTCTTCCGCTCCCGTGGTAGAAACTGTCACGTCCTCTGCAGAGCACGCCTTGGCTTCAACCGCCTCTGCTACCCACGGTATGCAGCACTTCCGCATGCACACGACAACATATCCCGGCACCCGAGCGTCCTCGGCTACTGCGATCTCTGCTCCCAGACGACATGCCGGGCTGAACTCGGCTCCAATCGTACGCACGTCTGCCACCAGCAGCTCCCCTGCCGCAGCTCTGCCTTTGATGTCGCACACCTCAACGGGCACGCCAGCAAGCGGCTCCACGACGGTTGCACCGCCTGCAACCAGTGTGGCGAGAAGTTCGTCTACATAGGAAACAGGGACAAGCCGCGCACGGCCTGCCCCTGTCATTTTTACGTATTCAGCTACAACATTGGTTGCGGTTTGCGTGACAACGTCGGTTACGGTTTGCGCGACAACGTCAGTTACGGTTTGCTTGACGCCGTCGATTGCACCGACACTCTTCGTGCCGCCTGCGCCATCCTGCGCTACGCCAACCGTAACCTGCACTTTATCTGAAGCCTCTTTAACCAACGCGCTCAGCATTCTCTTTGACAACCTGAGCAATAAACTCGTCAAGCTCCGCTGTGTGAGTCTCGTTGGAGCGATCGCGAACAGAAATGTTTCCTGCCTCAACCTCCTGCTCACCAAGGATGAGCATGTAAGGAACACGGTCAAGTGAGCGAGCCTCACGAATCTTATAGCCAATTTTCTCGTCACGGTCGTCGACCTTAACGCGAATACCAGCGGCAGCAAGCTTATCGGCAACCTCATGAGCATAAGGTCGAGACTTCTCGGAGACAGGAAGAACCTTGACCTGGCATGGACTCAGCCAGACCGGGAACTTGCCTTCGTAATTCTCGGTCAGAATACCAATGAAGCGCTCGAAAGAACCAAAGCCAGCGCGGTGAATCATGATTGGCTGCTTCTTGGTACCGTCGGAGTCAATGTACTCAAGCTGGAAGTTGTGAGGCAGCTGGAAGTCAAGCTGGATAGTGCCGCACTGCCAAGAACGACCAAGGCAGTCGGTCAGATGGAAGTCAATCTTAGGACCATAGAAAGCACCGTCGCCCTCGTTGACCACGTAATCGATACCCATGGCATCAAGTGCGTCACGAAGGCCCTGCTCAGCGCGCTCCCAATCCTCGTCAGAACCCATAGAATCCTCTGGGCGCGTAGAAAGCTCAACGCGGTATGGGAAGCCAAACTGTGCATAGTAAGCGGTAATGAGGTGAGATGCATCCGTGACCTGCTCAGTAATCTGATCAGGGCGGATAAAGAGGTGTGCGTCGTCCTGAGTAAACTCACGAACACGGAACAGACCGTGCAGGGCACCCTTCATCTCGTAACGGTGATCAAGACCAGCCTCAGCCAGCTTCATAGGAAGATCCCTATAAGAACGTGGCTTGGACTTATAAATTAAGCAAGCACCAGGGCAGTTCATAGGCTTAATGGCAAAGTCCTCTTCATCTACCGTGGTGGTGTACATATTCTCTTTGTAGTGGTCCCAGTGACCAGAGGTCTCCCAAAGGGAACGCGAGAGAATCAGTGGAGTCTGAACCTCCTGATAACCAAAGCGAGCCTGCATCTCATGCCAGTAATCGGTCAGAGCGTTGCGCAGGGCCATGCCGTTTGGAAGCCAGAATGGAGAGCCCGGGCCAAAGTCGGACATCATGAAGAGCTCCATCTCGCGACCAATCTTCCTGTGGTCGCGCTTCTCGGCCTCTTCAATCATCTTGAGGTACTGAGCAAGCTCCTCTTTGGAACCAAACGCCACACCATAAATTCTGGTGAGCATCTTGTTGTTCTTATCGGCCTTCCAATAGGCGCCAGAAATGCTGGTCAGCTTGAAAGCCTTAACGCCCTTGGTGTAAAGCATGTGAGGACCAACGCACATGTCAACGTATTCACCCTGCTTGTAGAAGGTGATGTGTGCGTCAGGAGCAAGATCGCCAATGTGCTCAACCTTGTAAGACTCGCCGCGCTCCTTCATGTAAGCAACAGCCTCATCGCGAGGAAGCTCAAACGTCTCAATCTTGAGGTTCTCTTTGACGATCTTCTTCATCTCAGCCTCAATAGCTGGGAAATCGTCCTCGTTAACCTTGGTATCTCCAAGATCAACGTCATAGTAGAAACCATTTTCGGTTGCTGGACCATAGGCAAACTGTGCGTGAGGATACAGACGCTTCAAAGCCTGAGCAAGCAGATGAGCTGCATCGTGACGAATAACCTCAAGCTCTTCAGCTGCATCGTTAATCTCGCCAACATGGCCGTCGTTATATAAAACCTTCATGTAAAACCCCTCAGAGGTAGCTACTCATAGAAACAGGCACGGCGCCTACTCTGCTCACACGGGAGCTTAGGAGCAGACGCCTACATAGTCTCTGTTGTAAAACACCAGATTGCCATCATAAAGAACAAAACCAAACGTTATTGAATGCGAGTACGGCAGTAAGGGCAAACCTTCCAGTCTGCGTTCAGTGGACGATGGCATGTTGGGCAAACATTTCTAACCTGCGTATTGCAGATTGGGCACACGATAAAATCGCGGTCGATTGGAGCGGAGCACTTAGGGCAAATGCCATAGTGAGACAACTGGTGCTCACGAAGGGCAATATCCAAGTCCTGCTCCTCACGGTCAATGAGGTAGCTGCTTGGACGCAAAATAACGTATGCAAGCAGGCCAACAACAGGAACAACAGAAATGACTGCCCACATCCACCAAGGCTCTGCGCCACGACGCTGAGCATCGCGAATGACGTAGATGATGGAAAGGATATAAAGCATTACGACACAAATAACCATGAGGTAAATAACCATACGTACCTCAGGTGTAATAATCTGATCAAGAATCTCCTGCATCTGACAGCCCCTTCTGCTGGCTTTTTGTTCTCTCCTAAATCGTACGACAAACCGCCACAAAAATGAGCGAAATGTCGCAGATATATTTATTTTACCAAAGCATCACTAAATTGTGCAGCAACCTCGCCAGCAAGTGAAATTGTTCCACATGCCACAAAGCCCTTCTCGCGCAAGGCGTCCACTGCCTCGGGGACGCTTTTGTAAACCGCTACCACATTGGCGCCACAGGCTTTGTACAGCTCAGCAAGCTCATCTGCATCCATGGCGCGATCGTTATCTGTCTGGGTTACCGCTACCTCAGGGAACTCTTTGGCGAGAAGTTCTGCGATGCCCTTAACGTCTTTATCTGCAAAAACAGCAGTCAAAAGCATAGGACGATTAGTAACTTCCGGCTCAATTGAGCGGATAGCAGTTAAGAATGTCTCGATTGACTGAGGGTTGTGAGCCGCGTCGATAAGGACTAAAGGCTTTGGCTGAAGCAGCTGGAACCTACCGGGTGTAGGACACCTGGTTGTGGAGAAAAACGCTTTCTCTACATCAAGCGGACGACCCAGAAAATCCTCGGCCAAGCAGGTTGCCAGAGCAATATTTGCTGCCTGGTAGCTTGGTTTAAGTGCGGCAAGATCCTCGTAAGTTGCACGCGGTGTCACAACCGTAAGCTCAAGCGGGAATCCAATGCTCTTAGGCTTTTTGGTAATGAAGAAGTGTGCGTGAGGCAGCTCTGGATGGTCAGTAGCCTTACCACCAGAAACCTCTCCTTCAACGTCTTCAGGCTTGTCAGCTACAAGAAGAGTTGGGACAACGTCCGCAGAAGCTGCTTGGGACAAGAATACGTCTTGGACGCTCTGAGGAGTTGTCGTTCCCACCCCAAGCACACAGGTTCGACCAGGCTTGATGATGGCGGCCTTCTCGCCAGCAATAGCCTCAAGAGTATCGCCTAGGATGCGCGTGTGATCCAAGCCAACGCCCGTGATGGCAACAGAGGTGATATTTTGCGCAGCACTTGTTGCGTCCCACCTACCGCCCATACCGCACTCAAGTACGCAGACGTCAATCTCTGCCTCGGCAAAGACCACTAGAGCTGCAACGGTAAGCAGGTCAAACTCGGTGATGTCATAAGGGCGCTCGTCCAAGGCGGCTCGCTGAGTGTTGACGCGCTCCCCTGCTACTTGAGCTGCAGAGACACCGTGAGCAAAAGCCGCCTCAGAGACGGGCGTGCCATTGATCTCCATGCGCTCGGTATAGCTGATGAGCTCAGGAGATGTGTACAGAGCGGTCTTGAGACCCTCTCCCTTGAGCAGAGCTGCAGTGTATCTAGAGGTAGACGTTTTGCCGTTGGTACCTGCAATCTGAACACTCTTAAAGCAGAGATCAGGGTTGCCCAGCTCTTTGAGCATGTCTTCCACGCTCTCCAGCAGGGGCTGAATACCAAACTTCTTTGTATCGTGAAGCACCTTTAAAGACTGCTCATAGCTCAGCTCAGGCACAGAAAAAGGAACAGAATAACTCATTGTGTACATACCTCTTATAGACCAAGCAGACGCATAGCCTCTGCACGGGTTTTCTCGTTAGTTTTAAAAATGCCACGAACCGCAGACGTGGTGGTCAAAGCGCCCGCAGCCCTAATGCCGCGCATGCTCATGCAGGTGTGCTCGGCTTCCATAACCACCAAAACGCCCAGAGGATCAAGCTCTTCTACCATGGCGTCTGCAATCTGGCCTGTAAGGCGCTCCTGTACCTGCAAACGGCGAGAATATCCGCTGACGCAGCGAGCAATCTTGGAAAGGCCGGTAATGCGGCCGTTCTGCGGGATATAGCAGACGTGTGCCTTGCCCACAAACGGCAAAATGTGATGCTCGCAGGTAGACGAGAAAGGAATGTCGCGGACAATAACCATCTCTTTATTGCCCTCTTCATGGAACTGTTTACGCAGGTGAGCTGCAGGATCTTCCTGCATACCACCAAAGAGCTCCACACAAGCACGAGCAACACGGTCCGGCGTATCAAGCAGACCTTCTCGCTCTGGATCCTCGCCAATAGCAAGCAAAAACTCAGTGACTGCGGCTTTTACGCGCTCTTGGTCAAGCTCTTTATAGTTATTATCTGCTGCCATGAGGCAACCTACCTTTCACTCTTATACAAGCGTTCTTTGAGCTGCAGCAACAACATGACGAGCAAGAATTGCGGTAGTCACGCTACCTACACCACCAGGAACCGGAGTATAAGCACTTACCAGAGGAGCTACCTGCTCTGTATTAACATCGCCAACAAGCTTTTGAGCTGCTTCATCCCAGTTAATACCTACGTCAATGATGGTCTGACCATCTCTTACGTAGTCAGCCCCAATAAGGTGCGCACGACCTGCGGCCACAACTACAACGTCTGCCTGCTTAAGCGTGGAAGCAAGGTCTTTGGTCTTGCTGTGGCACACCGTTACTGTAGCGTTTCTGGCGCTTAAAAGCGCAGCTACTGGACGACCAATGACGTTTGAGCGACCAACAACTGCAACAGGCGCTCCCTCAAGAGGCACCTGGTAGAAATCAAGAAGCGCCAGAACTGCTTCTGCGGTACAAGGTCCCAAAGCACCAGGAGTTCCACAAAGCGTTGCGAGCAGCATTGAATCAGTTGCGCAATCAACATCTTTTTCTGGTGCTAGATGCTGAAGCGCTTCATGCTCGTCAATTCCAGCAGGAAAAGGACGCATAGGCAGACAACCATGCAGCAATGCATCGGCAGAAACCTGGTCAAACGTAGCATTTACCTGCTCTTGTGTAGCGTCTTCTGGAAGCTCAATGGTCTCAACTTCAAAGCCTACCTTCTCTGCACGCGTATAAGCCGCGCGCTCATAGGTAAGGTCATCACTTTTCTGTCCAATGCGAACAATAACCAGCTTAGGAGTTACGCCTTGTGCGCGAAGCTCCTTGACCTGAGCGGCAAGTTTTTCAGTTATTGCTTTAGCAACAGGAGCGCCACGAAGCTCCTGCGACAGAGTCTCTGAGCTCATGTTATGCCTCCTGTCTTAGCTGTGCGCTCACCGCATCACTTACGGCGTCAGCTCGTGATACATAGGTGTCCAGAAGCTTATCTGCCTCATCAAGCAATGTTTGAGCGTACGCCGTATCATGCATAGAACGAGTGTTTACAAACAACGTGTGAGAAGCTGCAATCAAAGCACCGCGCGCAAGAGCAGCACCGCAACCTACGTCGGATAAAAGCATACGAGATCCCTTGATGAGCATCTCTTCGAGAAGTTCAATGGACTCGCACACTTTTCTCATAACCTTCAGCGGAGGTTGAGCTGCTTCTTTAAGAGCATCCTCAACAATCTCTGCACGCTTTGGATCATCTTTAGACACACTAAACGCGCTGGAAACCAGCAAAAACTGGCGAGAGTCCTCATCCATAAGCTCCATGAAATCTTGGCGAAGAGCTCCAGCTCGGGCAATGTATTTTGCAAGATCATCTTCATGCTGAGCATAGGCAGGTTTTCCTTGTGCGTACACACCAGCCATTGAAGCCAAAGATACTGCGAGTGCTCCTACATAGGCAGCAGCACTACCACCACCAGGAATAGGCTCTTTAGCAGCAAGGTGTTGAGCATAAGAGTCAGCGCTATAGGTTGTAAACGCAACTTCTTCAGGTGAAGAGGGATAAGACATTAGAAAAGACCCACAATTCTTCCATCATCAAGAACATCAATGTGCTCTGCAGCAGGAACCTTTGGAAGTCCTGGCATGGTCATAATGGAGCCAGTAAGGCAGACCACAAAGCCAGCACCTGCAGAAACACGAACTTCTCGCACGGTAATCTTAAAGTTTTCTGGAGCGCCCAATTTGGTCTGATCGTCAGTAAAGGAATACTGGGTTTTTGCCATACAGATAGGGAGCTCGCCAAAGCCAAGCTCTTCAAGCTGCTGAAGTTGCTTGGCAGCACTTGGAGCAAATTCAACACCATCGGCGTGGTAAATCTTGGTAGCAATGTCAGTAATTTTCTGCTTCAAAGACTCTTTGACATCGTAAGCAAAAGTGAGCTTAGACTCAGTCTGGCAAAGGCGCATAACCTCTTCTGCCAGAGCCTGGCCGCCCTTTCCACCTTTTGCCCAAACCTCAGACAGGACAACATTTACGCCACGCTTCTTGCACTCCTCCTCTACCAGAGCAAGCTCTTCAGCGGTGTCTGTTGGGAATGCATTGATGGCAACGACTACAGGAAGACCGTAGACCGTCTGGATGTTGTCAACGTGGCGAAGCAGGTTAGGAATGCCCTCTTTAAGCGCCTCAACGTTTTGCTGGTTAAGGTCTGTTTTGGCAACGCCTCCGTTGTACTTAAGTGCACGAACGGTTGCCACCAGAACAACAGCAGATGGAGCAAGACCTGTAGCTCTACACTTAATGTCCAAGAACTTCTCGGCACCAAGGTCTGCACCAAAGCCAGCCTCGGTAACAACATAATCAGCAAGACGAAGAGCGGTCTTTGTTGCCTCGACGGTATTGCAACCGTGAGCAATATTGGCAAAAGGACCACCGTGAACTAGAGCAGGCGTATGCTCAAGCGTCTGAACCAAGTTAGGCTGAATAGCATCTTTGAGCAGCGCTGTCATAGCACCCTCTGCGTGGATATCGCTAACGGTTACAGGCTTGCGATCATAGGTGTAGGCAATAACCATTCTGCCCAGACGCTCTTTAAGATCTTTGATGCCCGAAGCAAGGCAGAATACAGCCATGACCTCGGAGGCAACGGTAATATCAAAGCCGTCTTGTCTTGGCATGCCGTCTGCAATACCGCCAAGGCCGTCAACAACATTTCTGAGCTGGCGATCATTCATGTCTACACAGCGCTTCCACACAACGCGGCGTGGATCAATGTTGAGGCTATTGCCCTGCTTGATATGGTTATCCAGCATGGCTGCGCAGAGGTTGTTTGCAGCGCCAATAGCGTGGAAGTCACCGGTAAAATGAAGGTTAATGTCCTCCATAGGAACTACCTGGGCATATCCGCCGCCCGCAGCGCCACCCTTGACACCAAAGACGGGGCCCAAAGAAGGCTCTCTAAGGGCCAACATGGCAGACTGTCCCAAGCTGGTCAAAGCATCTGCCAGACCAACTGAGGTAGTGGTCTTTCCCTCGCCCGCCGGCGTTGGATTAATAGCAGTAACCAGCACAAGCTTTCCGCGAAGAGGCTTATCTGCCAGGGCACGTGCATCAAGCTTTGCCTTATAGCGACCATAAGGCTCCAGAAGATTCTCTGGAATACCTGCACGCTTTGCCACCTCAAAGATGGGAAGCATCTCGGATGATTGAGCAATCTCGATATCGGATGTAACCTCAGACATGTTGTTCCTAACCTAAAGTGGACGATTTGCACGTACTAAACACAAGATGCGGCTGTTACACCGCATCAAGTTTTACTTATGAGAAGTCGGCAATCTGCTGCTCTAGCTGAGCAACAAGCGTAGTAAGTTCTTCTGCGCGTGCACGTTTCTTCTCGATAACTTCAGGCGCTGCCTTAGCAACAAATCCCTGGTTAGCAAGGGTGCGCTCCACGCCAGAGAGTTCCTTCTTTGCAGACTCAAGGTCTTTCTGAAGACGCTTGGCCTCAGCAGCAAGGTCAACGAGTTCACCAAGAACAACGTACATTTCAAGGCCGGCATCGGTAACAGAAACAGAACCAGCAGGCTTCTGAGGCGCCTCAGCAACCTCAAGCGAGCTTACGCGACCAACGTTCTGGATGAAGGCTGCCTGCTCCTTCAGCGCTGCAACGTCTTGTGCGGGAGCTTTAACCACAACAGCAAGATCTGTCTTTGGAGACAGCCTGTAACGAGCGCGAGAAGAACGAACAGCAGAAACAACGGTCTTAGCAAGTGAGAAGTTATGCTCAGCTGCCTCGTCAACAAAGCTTGCAAGCTTCTCTGGATCTGGCCACTCAGAAATCATCAAGAACTCTGCGTCATGACTCAAAAGACCAGATGCAGGAAGGGCATCCCAAACGCTCTCGGTAACAAATGGCATGGCTGGATGCAAAAGCCTCATGCTGACATCCAGGACAAAGACAAGGTTACGCTGAACCTGCAGGCGCTCCTCAGAAGTTCCGTCCAGAAGTCTGCCCTTGCAGAGCTCAATGTACCAGTCGCAGACATCGTTCCAGAAGAAGGACTGAATGTTGCGGGCATACTCACCAAAGCCATAGGTCTCAAGCTGCTCAGTTGTCTCTGCAACAACCTTAGCAAGGCGCGAGAACATCCATGCATCTTCTGGTGTCTCTGCCTTTGGCATGCCGGCAGTGTAGCCGTCAAGGTTCATCTGAACAAAGCGGCTTGCATTCCAAATCTTAGTAACAAATGAACGTGCCTGATCAGTTCTTGGAGACTCAATAAGCTCGCGAGTCTTCTTATCCAGAACAGCATCAAACTTGACGTCCTGATTGTTGGTAATAAGCGTAAGCAGGTTATAACGCATTGCGTCTGCACCATACTTAGCAATGAGGTCCATAGGATCTACGCCATTACCCTTTGACTTAGACATGCGGCTGCCGTCCTTAGCCAAAATGGTTGCGTAGATGTAGACATCGTGGAATGGAATCTCTTTGGTGAAGTAGAGTGAGCTCATAATCATGCGAGCAACCCAAAGAGCAATGATGTCTCGAGCGGTTACCAGGACCTGCGTTGGGTGGTGACCCTCAAGCTGCTCAGGATGGTCTGGCCAGCCCTGTGTAGCAAAGGTCCACAGCTGAGAAGAGAACCAGGTGTCCAGAACGTCCTCATCCTGATGAACATGATGACCGCCACATTTTGGACAGACATCGGTGTCTTCCATAAGAGCGTCCTGCCAGCCACAATCATCGCAGTAGAACACAGGAATGCGGTGTCCCCACCAAAGCTGCCTGGAGATGTTCCAGTCGCGGAGATTTTCCATCCAAGTGAGGTAGGTCTGAGTCCAACGCTCTGGGTGGAAGGTAACCTGACCGTCTTTAACTACCTGTGCTGCAGGCTCTTTGAGCTTATCAACGGCAACAAACCACTGCTCAGAGAGCCATGGCTCAAGAGTTGTGCCGCAGCGGTAGCAATGCATAACGGAGTGATCAAGGTCTTCAACGTGATCAAGCAGGCCATGCTCTTCAAACCAAGAAACAATAGCCTCACGAGCCTGATCTCTATCAAGACCAGAGAACTCACCGTAACCGTCAACAACAACAGCGTGCTCATCAAAGATGTTAATCTGCTCAAGGTTATGAGTTTGACCCATAGCAAAGTCATTAGGGTCATGAGCTGGAGTTACCTTAACAAAACCGGTACCAAAGCCTGCGTCAACATGCCAGTCAGAGAAAATTGGAATCTCTCGATTAACAATGGGCAGAATAACGGTCTTTCCAACAAGATCTGCCTTTTCTGGATCTTGAGGAGAAACAGCTACGCCAGTATCACCCAGCATGGTCTCTGGACGAGTAGTTGCTACGGTAATGTACTCAACGCCATTAACAGGCTCTTTGAGCGGGTAACGCAGGTACCAAAGATGGCCCTTCTCGTCAGCGTATTCTGCCTCATCGTCAGAGATAGAAGTCTCGCAATGAGGGCACCAGTTTACGATGCGCTTACCGCGATAAATAAGCTGGTCATGATACCAGTCAACAAAGACCTTACGAACAGCCTGAGTGTACTCGGGAGACATGGTGAACTTCTCGTCATTAAAATCAATGGAGCAGCCCATGCGCTTAATCTGAGAAACAATGGTTCCGCCGTACTCGCGCGTCCAATCCCAGCAAGCTTCCAGGAACTTCTCGCGACCAATCTCAAGGCGAGAAATACCCTCTGACTTGAGCTTCTTATCAACCTTAGTCTGGGTTGCAATGCCTGCATGGTCAGTTCCAAGAATCCAACGAGTTGAATAACCGCGCATGCGAGAATAACGAATGTAGGTGTCCTGGATGGTGTCATCCATGGCATGGCCCATGTGAAGGATGCCGGTAACGTTTGGTGGAGGGATAACTACCGTACGGTCTTCAGTTCCCTTGCTACGACCATAACAATCTGCCTTTATCCACTTTTCAATGAGCTCAGGCTCAGCTGCCTGAGGATCATAATTCTTGGGCATTTCTTCCACAGTAATCTTGCCTTTCATATGCT